>JBDSVO010000265.1:0-3149 GCA_039927215.1 Gemmatimonadaceae bacterium | reverse complement strand
ACGGTCATCCTCGGGCAGCGTGAAGGCGAGACCCATCGCACGGCCACGTGGAACAATCGTGACCTTGTGGAGCGGGTCGTTGCCCTTCGTCTTGATGGTGCAAACAGCGTGTCCGCCTTCGTGATAGGCGGTGAGCTTTCGCTCCTGCTCGCTCATCACCATGGACTTCCGCTCGACGCCAAGCATGACTTTATCCTTCGCGTCCTCGAAGTCTACCATATAGACCTTATCGTGATTCCGGCGAGCAGCGAGCAGCGCGCCTTCGTTCACGAGATTGGCCAGGTCCGCACCGGACATGCCCGGAGTTCCACGGGCGAGTGTCGTGATGTTGACGTCGTCCGCAATCGGCTTGTTGCGCGTGTGGACCTTGAGAATGCCCTCGCGTCCGCGCAGGTCGGGAGCGTCGACGACAATCTGACGGTCGAACCGACCCGGCCTCAGGAGCGCGGGATCGAGAACATCGGGACGGTTCGTCGCCGCGATGAGAATGACTCCGTCATTCGACTCGAACCCGTCCATCTCCACGAGCAGCTGATTGAGCGTCTGCTCACGTTCGTCGTGTCCGCCGCCAAGCCCCGCGCCGCGGTGGCGGCCGACGGCGTCGATCTCGTCGATGAAGATGATGCACGGCGCATGCGCCTTGCCCTGCTCGAATAGATCACGCACTCGAGAGGCGCCGACCCCTACGAACATCTCGACGAAATCGGAACCGGACATGGAGAAGAACGGACGGCCAGCCTCGCCGGCTACCGCGCGAGCGAGGAGCGTCTTCCCTGTCCCTGGAGAACCGACCAGAAGCGCGCCTTTGGGAAGGCGTCCGCCGAGCTTGGTGAACTTCTGAGGATCTTTCAGGAACTCGATGATCTCTTCGAGCTCGACCTTTGCTTCATCGGCTCCGGCGACGTCGGCGAAAGTGACCTTGGGCGAATCAGCGGTGAGCAGTTTCGCCTTCGACTTGCCGAACGAGAAAGCCTTTGCGCCGCCCGACTGCATCTGGCGGAGGATGAGCATCCACGCGCCGAAGATTATTATGTAGGGCAGAATCATGAAGATCACGCTACCGAACGAAGTGCTTTCGCGTTCGGCGCGAATCTGCACTCCCTTCTCCTGCAACCGTGTGACCTCACGATCGGAATCCTTGATCGGAAGGAGGACGGTGAAGCGGGACGCGGGCCTGTTGTTGATCTGCACACGCGTCCGGAAGTCGCCGGTCACGAGCTTCCCTTCCTGCATGGTGACGGCAGCGACGTTACCCCGCTCGACTTCCTGATTGTACTGGGTATAGGAGATCTGCGGCGCGGCTTCCTTCGCGCCCGACATGTAGGTGAACAGCGTTCCGGCGAGCAGGACGAGCAGCACCCAGAACGAGAGCTGCTTCGAGGCCTTGCCCCATTTTCCCGTAGCCTTCGGTTTCTGTGACATTGGTAGTGGCATTACTGCAAGCTCGCTATGTACGGCAAATGGCGGAAGTTCTCCGCGTGATCCAATCCATACCCCACAAGGAACTCATTGGGTGCATCAAATCCGACAAATCTGGTCTCGTAGTGGAGCTCATCGGCAATCCGCTTGTGCAAAAGAGCGCAAATTCCGAGCGAGCGGGGCGAGCGCTCCTCCAGCAGCGCCATCAGCTTGTTGAGCGTGCGCCCCGAGTCGACAATGTCCTCCACGAGCAGTATCTGCTTTCCTTCAAGACGAGTTTCGGGATCGTAAAGCAATCTGACAGTACCACTGGAGACCGTTGCGTCGCCGTAGCTCGCGGCAACCAGGAAATCCACCTGGAGGGGCCGAATGATCTGGCGCACGAGATCGCTCAGAAAAATGAAGCTGCCCTTCAGCAGTCCGAGAACTAGCAGGTCGCCGTCCGGATAGGCCGCCGTAATTTCGGCACCCAGCTCCGCGACTCTGGCAGCGATTGTCTCCTCGTCGAATGCAATTCGTTTGACGGTGCGCCCGGAAAGGCGCGGGTCGGCGACAGCGCTCGTCACATCCGCCCCAGGTGTTCGGCGCGGCGCGCCGGCAGCAGCTCGAGTCTCGACGCCCGCGTTGCTTCGACCTGGCGCCAATCCCATCTGCGAAGAAGCAAATGATTGCGGAACATGCGGACTTCGACTCCTCCCGATAGCTGAATCGAGCCTCCGGTCAAACCTTTCGTTGTAAACTCTGCAAGACGGTGGGTTCCTCGGCGGTCCATCACCACATTTGCCCTCGCTGCGATCGTCGGCCAGAGCGCGCGGAGAGATTCAGCATCATATCCCCGCAGGTCTGCCCTCGCAATGCGAAGTGAGCCGTCCTCTCCGAGCTGAGTGTCGATTTGTTCAGCGATCTCAGCCATCCGCGCGCGCCAATCGGCAGACCGTCGGGCGATCGACAGAAGCTGTTTGGGAAATCCCGGATGAAGTCGCGAGATCGCCGGAAGCAGATCGTGGCGGACGCGATTCCGAAGATGCGCCCGCCCGGCGTTAGTCGGATCGTCGACGTACGTAACGCCATCCAGATCGGCGTATCGTCGGATATCCTGGCGCCGGAGGTGGAGAAACGGACGAACGACTTCGGAGTCCGCGAATAGTGCTGCGAGTCCGCGCGGACCGGCGTCCCTCAGAATGCGGATGAAAACGGTCTCGATCTGATCGTCGAGCGTGTGAGCAGTTGCGATTGGAGCACGAAAGTCGGCAGCTGTACCTCGGAGGAATGCCCAGCGTGCCATGCGCCACTCATGCTCCGTGTGCACAGGCGAGCGTGCTCTCGCGGTTGTGAAATCGAGGCCGAGCTCTTTCGCGCGGCGACGTACGACTTCCACCGCACGTCTCGCCGGGGCGCCGGTGCCATGGTCGAAGCTCGCGACCAGCAACGCGGGGCGCTTGCTCTTTGGCAGCGCTGCGGAGGCGTGGAGAAGGACCATCGAGTCAACGCCGCCTGACACTGCGAGCAGCACGCGGCGGAGCCCGTTGAATTCTGCTCCGACCGCCTGCATGACTTCATCTCCTTCAAGCCGGCGCGCTGCCATGGTATCTTAATTTAAACCGCCGCTTCGGAGTGATGAAATGGAAACGCACGGTCCCCTGGGAACTTTATGGGTTTCGTTTGGCCTTATCGGCTTCTACCTGGCGCTGATATGGCTCAATACGCTCCTTGGGATATTCCTCACTCCA
>JBDSVO010000264.1:0-5884 GCA_039927215.1 Gemmatimonadaceae bacterium | reverse complement strand
AGCCGGTCCGATCATCCGGCGGCGTGATGCCGAGGTAGCGCTGATACAGCTCGTTCCACGCTCCGGGGAGATCCGCCGCAGCCAGGTCGCCATTGAGAAGTGCCCGCTCGAGCTCAAACCGAATCACTACGTGCAGGTTGTATGTAACCTCATCAGCCTCTACGCGAATCAGATGAGGCTCGACGCGATTGATCGAACGACGAAACGTCTCGAGCGAGACGTCCTGAAACGCGTCGGGAAACGTTCCCTGGAGCCGCGGATAGAAATGCAGCCAGAATCCCTCGCTGCGACCAACGAGGTTCTCCCACAGTCGCGACTGAGACTCGTGAACACCGATAGACACCGCCTCACCCATAGGCGTGCCGTAATGCGCGGCATCGAGACCCTGTTCATACAGCGCATGCCCTGCCTCGTGCAGACCCGCGAAGATCCCTCGTGAGACGTCGTTTTTCTGATACCGAGTGCCAATTCGTACGTCGCCCCGCCCCAGCGTCGTGCAGAACGGATGGTGCGCAATATCCAGACGTCCACCGTTGAAATCGAATCCGATTGCCGAAACGATCGAATCGGTAAAGACTCTCTGGCGATCGAGGTCGAAAGTACCCTCGAGCACGTTCGCAGCAGCAGCCGCCTGCCCGCGAAGCTCATCCACCATCGGAACGAGATCGGCCCGGAGACGCGTAAACAGGGCGGACACGCTTTCCGTCGTCATGCCCGGCTCGTAATCATCCAGCAATGCATCGTATCGCGTACCGTTGTGTCCGACGGAGTCCGCTTCCTCGCGCGATAACGCAAAAACCTTGTCGAGCCAGGGAGCAAAAGACTTGAAGTCATTCTCCTTTCGCGCCTTCGCCCACGCCTTCGAGGCGCGCAAAGTCACTCGCGCCATCTCCTCCACCAAACGCCGCGGAATTCGGCGCTCACGATCGTAACCGCGGCGCAGCTCGCGAACGTTGACGGCCTCCGGGCTGTCGGGATCTGCGACCAACGATGAGCCTTCGACCGCGCTCAGGAGCTCATCGTACCGCGGATCCGTTGCCCGATCATGTACCAGCCCGGCGAGAAGCGCCATCTGCTCGGACCGGTGCCTGGTTCCCGCGGGCGGCATGTATATCTCCTGGTCCCAGTCCAGCAGGTCGACGCACGACGACAACACGGATTCTTCGCGCGATAGACGGACCAGCTCTGAATAGGCTTGCTCAGGATTCATTCGATTTGCGATTGGTACATCGAAACGGTTGATACGCGGCGCTCGGGACGTAGAATAAACCCGGTCCCTTCGCTCGCCTACCGCTAGTTTCCCTCCGCATGCTAACTCCTTCTGAAGAAATCGGCCTTCAGGGCCGACAGCTCTCCACTCGCGTGCAGGACGCCCTCGACCGGATGTCACAGGCGGAGATGATCGAGCTCATGCACTCCATTCGTCGTGAGGCAACAAGCAAGCATCTCATCTATCAGCGCGATGGAGTGGACGACATCATAAATCTTCTTCCGTGCCCGATCACGCTGCGCCCGGATCAGCTCGGCTACACACACTACGTCTCGCAGACCCTCCTCAATTGTCTCAAGCGACTGCCCGATCTCTACTTTTCGGCGCCTGAAGTTCACGAGATTCTCCGCGTGACGCCCGTCGAGGAAGAGTGGCTGCTCGAATGCTGGACACCGGCGCATCGCGAAGCCAATCCAGTGTTCAGCCGTCTCGACGCGGTAGTCGATTACTCGATCGCCGAGTGGAAGGATTCGATAAAGTTCCTGGAGCCGAATCTTACCGGCATCGGGGGCCTGCACATGGCGCCGACGTCTATGGAAGTCCTGGCCGACGTCGTTGTGCCCGCGTTGCTGAATCAGGATTCAACAATCCGGCTCCAGCTCGCCGAAGATATTCGCGAGCTTCTGCTTCAGGATCTGCTGGAGCATCTCGACGCGATCGGCCGGCCGGAAGGACGAATCGTGCTTGTCGATCCGAAATATTCGATCGATGGTCCGCTCGAAATGCAGGCACTCGTCGAATATTATCGGGACAACTACGGCATGACTGTAATGCACGCCGATGCCAGCGAGCTTCGTCTGCGCGGAGACGAGGTGTACTATGGGGACACGCAGGTGGACCTCGCATATCGCGACGCCAGCGTGCTCGACCTGGTCGATATGGCCGCGGAAGGCATAGACATCGCGCCAATGCGCGCGCTGTTCAAGCAGAATCGGGTCGTGTCATCGATCGCGGCCGAGCTGGATCAGAAGAGCTGCTTCGAAGTGTTTACCGATCCCGCGATTGCCAGCCGTTTCCTCACAGTCGAGGAGCAGATCGTGATGCGGCGGCATGTGCTGTGGACACGCATTGTCTCCGATCGTCGCACGACGTCACCCTCGGACGCTCAGGTTGACCTGCTGGAGTTTATTCGAAAGGACCGTGAGTCATTCGTCCTCAAGCCGAACAGGTCGTATGGCGGCGAGGGTGTATTCGTTGGTCACACTGTCGATCAGAGTAAATGGGAATCTGCAATCGATCATGCGCTCACAGATACCAGCGATCGATGGGTTGTGCAGAAGGCCGCCGAGATTCCCGTGAAGTCCTTCCATGTGATGGATGAGTCGGGCAATCTGCACATGGAGCCGTTCAACGTCGTAATGGGTTTGGCGCCGAGTCATTTTGGTGTTGCGATGATGGTGCGTGCGTCGCAGAATCACGTGGTAAACATCGCTCAGCACGGAGGCTTGTGTGCGGTGATGGTCAGCGCCAAAGCGTTGCATACAGCGGCATATCGGAGCCCGATCCGCGCGAAATGACGCGGTGACACGGGCAAACGCCGCCCAGCACTCACGGGACTCAGAGCAGGAGGCCTATGACGAGCTCAGCGCCTACACGCTGATGCGCGGCGACGCGACGTTCATCCACCAGCACGTCGTCGACGCCTTTGCGGTCCAATATTCGGACGAGCAGACAAAATCAATCAAGCTGACGTTCGGACTCGTCGGATTGTATCTGAAAATCGAGAAACAGTTCTCGGGACGACAAGTGCAGCTGGCGCACATGCAGATGGCCAGAAAGAAGCACGTCTGGCCGGCATTCGAGATACCGGCGGACCGGGGCTCGATGAGACCCTCCGACGTAATCGCTGCGCCACCCGGACAGGAACGCGACAAGGCGATCGATTCCTGGTGCGCATCAGTGTGGGCGCCCTGGCAGTCAAACCGCCCCACGATCGCCAGTCTCCTGGAGCAACACGAAATTGGCCACCCAGGCTAACGTCCGCCGGATTGTGTTGTCGTTGCCGGGCGTCGAAGAGGCGGCCGACAGGTTCGCCTTTTCAGTGGCCAACGAGGGAAAGCTCAAGGGATTCGTCTGGGTGTGGATGGAGCGCGTAACGCCCAAAAAACCACGCGTGCCAAACCGCGGCGTCATCGCGGTGCGCGTCGCCAACCTGGGCCAGAAGGAGGCGCTGTTGTCAGCCGACTCGGAAAAGTTTTTTACCGAACCGCATTACAACGGCTTCCCGGCCGTGCTTGTACGGCTGGACGCCGCGACCGTTGCGGATCTCGAGGTGCTCATCGCGGAGGCGTGGCGGTGTCAGGCGCCAGCGGAGCTGGCCAAATCGAAGTCGCGCGCAGGCACGAGGAAGGCAACTCGACTAGATTGATTTGAGCCACTGCATGCCTCGGTAGCTTCGACGGCAGAAGGCGGCGAATGCAGAATCCTTGACTCACCCGAGGATCTCATGCGCGATGTCGCTCCGCAGCGTTTGATCTGCCGAGGCCTGGCTCTGCTGGTCATGGCGGCCATCGCCGGGTGTGATTCCCGGAATGGCACCGAGCCCGGCGTTTTCTCGTTGGTTATCGCCCCGACCACAGCCATCATGTCACCGGGCGGGACTTCCATCGTCGCCGTGACTGTCACAGGTAGCGGCAACTACGCCGGCCCCGTGAATCTGAGGCTCACCCAAGTGCCGTCCGGTGTCACAGCCGTCATCTCAAATGTCCAAACCGCCGGCCTCGTGACTACCGCCACCATCACGATCGGCGTGAGTGGATCGGCGCTGCCGGGAAGCTACACTCTCGCTGTACGCGGCACGGCTGCCGGCGTGACGGAAGCGACGGCGGATTTTGCTCTGACCGTAACCGACATTCGCGCGGCGCTTTGTCCGGCGGCCGGCGGACCTTGCGAGCAGTGGGCCTCGAGCGCATCAGCCAGCTCCGAGTACACCTCAACCGATTGGAGCGCCAATCAGGCAACGGGAGCCCCGAATGTCTCGGGATGTGACGACGACCACCGCGCGTGGGCTTCCCTGACCTCCAACGGGATAGATTGGCTGGAGCTCGGGTATGCGGAGAGCGTTCGTGCAACCGAGATTCGCGTTCACGAGACACTCGGTATCAGCTCACTCGTGACGGTCGAGGTAAAGGATGGGGCGGGTGCCTATCACACGGTGTACACCGCGCAGCCAGGTAGCCACCCTTGTCCCCGGATTCTCGCAATCCCCGTCACGAACGTCTCGCCGACGGTGAGGGTGGTCCGTTTGAGCTTCGACCAGAGGACCCTCAACGCCTGGAACGAGATCGACGCGGTGAAGCTGATCGGAACCCGGTGATTCATGAACCAATTGTCCCTCCTCAAGCACCCGAGCGCATTCCTTCCCATTGCAATGTCTTTAGCGGCGATGGCGCCCGTTTTCCTGCTCCACTGGTAGGCTTTGGCGCGCTAACCAGCCTCCCCCGCAACCGCACTACATCGTGAGTCTGAGTGCGTTCGTCCGCCGGGATGCCGAGGGACCGGGCCTCGTTGACACGCGTACCTCCGGATCCGCTCAGGTCACCCCGCCTGCTCTCTGGGGCGAACCCCTCGCTCCCCCAGTCGCTAGAGAATGTCGTACCGACACCATGCCACATCATCAGTGTCGGCCTGAAACGACACGCCCCGCCTATGCCTTTCGTCATCGGTGGCGCCCACTCCGCGGGCGCGTTTTATTGGAGCGTTCGCGGCCGAACACGAATTCGTCAGGCGGACCCGTCCTTCCACAATCAGACATCGCGGTGGAGGTCCCTCCAATGTCCGAGCTGCAACCCTTGAAGTGTTGAAAGGATTCCTGGATGCGTTCAAGCGCCACGATCTGGATTCCATCATGGGCTATTTCGCGGATGACTGCGCCTTCTACATGCCGCGAGGGGCAAAGCCTCGCGGAGATCGTTACGCCGGGAAAAATGAAGTTCGGGCTGGCCGGGCAAAACGATTTGAAGGGCTTTTCAATGTCCATTACGGAGAAGATCGGCACTGGGCATGTGGTGATTTCGGAGACTCTGAATGGACACTCACCGGCACCTCATTGTCAGGGCAACAGATAGAAGTGCGGGGGGTTGACCTGCTCGAGACGACCATGTAAGGATCACGCGCAAGGATTCTCTGGAAAATCGTCGAGTGACCAGTACGGAGCGCCACGTCTCCAGACCCTTCACCTGATCATCATGTCTCCCATCCTCGCAGAGCTCTTCGGCACCGCAATTTTGATCATGCTTGGCGACGGCGTCGTCGCCAACGTCGTGCTCCATCGCTCGAAAGGATACAACTCCGGCTGGATCGTCATTACCGCAGGCTGGGCACTGGCCGTGACCATTGCTGTCTACTGCGTGAACAGCATCAGTGGCGCGCACCTCAACCCCGCGGTCTCAATTGCACTCGCCTCCCTCGGTGCTTTCGACTGGGCCAAAGTCCCCATGTACATCGCGGCCCAGATCGCTGGCGGGTTCCTGGGCGGAGTCATCGTATGGCTCGCATACCTGCCGCATTGGAAAGCCACGCCAGATCCGGAGAGCAAGCTCGCTGTGTTCTCCACCACCCCCGCGATACGACAGCCGAGCGCCAATCTCGTCTCGGAGATCATTGGCGGCTTCG
>JBDSVO010000263.1:0-5205 GCA_039927215.1 Gemmatimonadaceae bacterium | reverse complement strand
CGTCAACCGCGGCAGCGATGTTGAGAAACACGATCTCGTCCGCGCCGTCCGACTCGTAGCGCGACGCAAGCTCTGCCGGATCGCCCATCTCCTTCAGCGACACGAACTGCACGCCCTTCACGACCTGGCCGGCCGCCACGTCGAGACAAACGATCAGACGGCGCGACAGCATCAGTCTTTCCTCAGCGCCACTGCGCCCTTGGTGCTGAAGACCGTGTCGCCTTCGCGCAGTGCATCGCGCATCGCAAACCCGAGGGCCTTGAACGCCGCTTCGACGATATGATGCCTGTCTTTTCCGCGAAGCACGCGCAGATGTAGAGTCATCCCCGCATTGTGCGCGAACGACCGCATCCAGTGGTCATACAGGTCACTGGGAATTGGTCCCCGATAATACGGCCGTCCTCCCGTATCGATCACAGCCTGCACGAGAGCATCGTCCATTGCCACAGTGCGATCGCCGTAGCGATAGCACGTCGCAGGGAGAATTGCGGTAAATGCGGTGCCCAGTGCAATTGCTACGTCTTCGATCAGATGGTGCCTGAGATCGCCCTCTCCCGTTATCGCTATATCGAGACCCGAGTACCGCGCCAGGGTTGTAACCATGTGGTCGAGGAACGGTACACCGGTCGCCACAGTTGCTATTCCGTCACCGCGGGTGATCTCGACTTTGATGCGTGTCTCGCGCGTATTCCGCTCCAGTTTCATTGATTGAATTCCTTTTGGATTTGAGCGGCGCTGAGCGCCCCCGTATACAAAGCCATGCCGACGATCGCCGAGGATATGCCGAGCTGGGCGAGCGAGCGGATGTCGTCGATGCTCGCGATGCCGCCCGACGCCTGAACTGGATGATCCGAGAGCGCGACGATCTCGCGCATCAGGCCGAGATCAGGGCCTTTCATCAAGCCTTCCTTGTGAACAGCGGTGACGAGCAAACCCGCCAGCGGAAGGTCGTTCAACGCCGATATCTCATCATCGAGGTTCTTCTCGCTTCGCTTCACCCATCCATGCGTGACGATCGCAGACCCCTGTGTGTCGGCTGCAACCACTACCTGCTGTGGATATGCGGCGACGACGTTCTCGAGCCACGCGCGATCCTTCAGTGCCCGGGTTCCGAGTACCACCCGCGTTGCACCGGCGGAAATCATTCGATCGACAAGTTCGATTGACCGCAGCCCGCCGCCCACCTGAACGTCTGCGTTGCCCGCATCGAGAATTCTCTCAACCAGCTCGGCGTTCGAGCCGCGGCTCGTGGCAGCATCCAAATCGACGACATGCAGGGTGCCGAAGCCATCGCTCTCCCATCGAGCTGCGACGCCCACAGGATCGTCGAGCTCGACAATCTGCTGATCGTACGAGCCGCCAACGAGCTGAACGCACCGTCCATTCCGTAGATCCACCGCAGGCGTGACGATCATCGTGCAGCCTCGGCGAGAAATGCCCGAATCAGGTCAACACCTGCGGCGGAGCTTTTCTCCGGGTGAAACTGCACACCGACGACGTTGCGTGCGCGCACAACGGCCGGGAAATGATCGGCTTCATGCGTCGCCCATGCCGTGACGCTCTCGCGATTGACAGGCTCGCACACGTAGCTGTTTGCGAAGTACGCCGTCTCGAGTCCAGTGGAGCAAAGGAGTGGATCACGTGCATCCTCCAATGTGTTCCATCCGATCTGCGGAACACGTCGCGCGCCGAGCCGGCGGACCTTTCCCGCGATCACCCCGAGCCCGAGCCCCGGTCCTTCCTCGCTGCTGTCGAACAAAAGCTGCATTCCGAGACAAATCCCGAGGCACGGCAGCCCCGCGTCGAGTGCCACGCGAATTCGGTCGCGATATGGATCGAGAAACTCGATGGCGCTGCCGAACGCTCCAACCCCGGGAAGAAGAATTGCTTCGGTCTCGAGCGCATCAACGACGTTACCCGTGACGCTCACGTCCGCGCCGCCGGATCGTGCTGCTTTCGCCAGCGAGTGGAGGTTCCCGGCGCCGTAATCCAGAATGGCCACTCTCACGAGACAGCTCCTCGAAATGCATCGAGGCACTTCTCCATCAATGGCCACGGGCCAACCGTGATTCGCACCGCATCGCCGATTCCCGGGAGTCGATCGAACCGCCTAACCGCAACACCGGCATCTCGCATGAACGCTTCCACCCGCTCAGCATTGCCCACAGGAACGAGCACGAAGTTGGCGCCACTTGTCAGGGCGGGATTCTCGAGCGCCGCCAGCTCTCTTGAGAGCCGCTCGCGATTAGCGACAGCCTCAGCTACTCGCTGTGCAACCCATTCTGTGTCGTTCTCCAGCGCATCGATCGCCACACGCTCCGAGAACGCGCTGACCTTGTAAGGCCCACGAGCGCATTCCACCTGGCGAATCAGCTCCGGTGCACCCACTCCGTAACCGACGCGGAATCCCGCGAGACCAAACGCCTTCGAAAACGTTCGCGTGACGAGCACGTTGTCGTATCGCTCGAAAAGACGCACCGATGGCACGCCACCGAAGTCGATGTAGGCCTCGTCGATTATTACGATTCCGTTCGAGCCCGCGACGATCGCCTCGGCAACATCCGGGCTGATGACTCCGCCCGTTGGATTGTTAGGAGAGCAGAGATAGATCAGCCGCGCATCCGTTTCCACGAATGCCGCGGCGAGATCCTCCCTATCGGTGGAAATGCCAGACACGGATAGACCGTTCAGTGCCGCAAACGCGCGGATCATGCTGAAGGTCGGGTCGAGCTGCGCCAGTCCGTCCCCCGCAACGCCGAATGCCCGAATGGCGGAATCCAGAACGTCATCCGATCCGCAACCGGTCACAATGCAGGACTCATCCACGCCTGTGTATCGAGCGATCGCCTGCTTCAGGTCGTCCGAGAATGCTGACGGGTAGCGACTCACGTCTCTCGCAGCGAACGCCGAGGCTGCCCGCTGCACCGCTGGCGGCGGTCCCCAGAGGTTGGTGTTGTCGCTAAGGTCGACCTCGCATCCTCGCACTGCATCTTCGAACCTCACGAGGTCTCGCGACGGGGCGATCATGCTTTCCCCCAGAACCGTGCGGCGAATGCGTGCGCCGGAAGCCCCTCGGCCTCCGCGAACGTTGCCGTATCACCTGACAATTTCGCCGCAGCAGTAAGCGACACTACCTGCTTTGTTGTCCACCTGATGAAATCGAGTGTCGAAAGCCCGGAATAGGCGCGTCCCATTCCTCCAGTTGGCAAAACGTGATTTGCTCCGGTCATGTAATCTCCGAACGCAACAGATGCAGTCTCACCCACGAACATTGCTCCCGTCGACCTCACGCTCGTCGCGAGCCTGTCAGGATCTCGCGTGGCAATGAGAAGGTGCTCCGGCGCGAAGTCGTTCGATGCCTGAACGGCTTCATCTTCAGTATCCACGACGAGTATGCCGCCGCGATTCCGGAGCGCTTCGGCAATGGTCTCCTGTCTCGGTTGAGTTGTGAGCGCGCACTCGATTGCCGCAGCGATATTGTCAGCCACGGATTCGCCGATCGCGAAGACAAGAACGATTGCACGTGTGTCGTGCTCCGCCTGCGCCATCACCTCGCGCGCAACGACTTCCGGCGTCGCCGAGTCGTCGGCGATGATCACGAGCTCGCTCGGGCCAGCGGGACAGTCGATCGCAACCTCGGAGACAAGCTGAAGCTTTGCTTCTGCGACGAACGCGTTCCCGGGGCCAACGACTTTGTCGACTCTCGGTACCGTCTCGGTCCCGAGCGCCATCGCGGCGATCGCGCCGGCGCCGCCAAGCATGAAGACACGCTCGATCCCCGCGATGGCTGCAGCCGCGAGAATCTCCGGTGCCGGCAAACCACTGGGCGATGGAGGAGAGCACAAAACGATCTCGCCAACCCCGGCGACTTTCGCGGGAACCGCGGCCATCAACACGCTGCTGGCGTAAGCGGCCTTGCCGCCGGGAGCGTAGATGCCAACTCGCGCCAGCGGATCCGGGCGGCGACTGACAACGACTCCCGGCTCGACCTCGACGGTGACTTCCACCGGTCGCGAGGCCGAGTGAACGGCTTCGATGTTCCGCGCTGAGCGAAGCATCGCTTGCTTGAGCGCCAACGGTATCGAAGAGAGCGAAGCCTGTACGACCGGCCGCGGAACTTCGAGCTGCTCGAGATTCGCTTCATCGAGATCCCGCGCAAGATCGAACAGCGCCGAGTCGCCCTCGCGGCGGACGCGATCGATGATCGCCCGGACCGTTGTGACGACGAGCGCATCCGTCGTTACCGAGCGATTGAACAGACGCAGGCGCGATCCTTCATCGAGAGCGGCTAGACGCCCAGAGAAGCGAAGTGCGACACTGCTCACGGAACGAGCCTCTCGATCCGCGTGAGGAGAATTCCTTCCGCGCCAAGATCTTTCAGCGAAGCAAACGTGCGATAGACTGACTCGGCGCGGACCACTGCATGGACGGCGACGTACTCGCCGCCATTCAGAATGTCGACGACCGTTGGGCCGGTGATGCCGGGCAGGATTTCCTTCACCTGTGCAAGCGCGGCACGGGGCACATTCGCCATCAGGTATCGCTTGCCTCGCGCGCGAACAACCGATGCCAGCGCTCCGACGAGCTCGTCGAGAACGGTGAGCTTCGCCTGAGGCCACGTGGTCTTGCGGCAGGATGCGGCGTACAAGCGAGCGCTGGATGACATCACCGTCGCGATTTCGCGAAGACCGTTCGTTCTAAGAGTCGATCCGGTGGACGTCACGTCCACGATCACATCGGCAATGCCAAGGTGCGGCGCGATCTCGGCGGCCCCCGAGATCGGCACGATCTGCACTGCAATGCCGGCCTCCTCGAAGAATCTGCGAGTGATCGCCGGAAACGCAGTTGCCACTCGTGAATCGCTCGGAATCCCGTCGAGAGACACGACGGCCGAATCATCCCGGCACGCCACAACCAGACGGCATTTGCCGAACTCCAGATCGAGCAGCGCGTCGAGCTCGCGTGTGGCCTCCGACTCGAGATCGTGCCCGGTTATGCCCGCATCCGCGGCGCCGTCCGCTACAAACTCGGGAACATCCTGGGCGCGGACGAAAATCGCTTCGAACTCTCCGCCCAGTGACGCGGTGAGAGCGCGGTCGCCGCGGACGAGGACGTCGAGCCCGGCTTGATTGAACAAGTCGCGGGCATCTTCGGAAAGGCGGCCTTTGTTGGGTAGGGCGATTCTCAGCATGTGGGTTACGGTTG
>JBDSVO010000262.1:0-4994 GCA_039927215.1 Gemmatimonadaceae bacterium | reverse complement strand
GTAAGCTGGATCAGGCCCGTGCCGACGAGATTTCGCACTCCCTCAGCATCCGTCATGATGCGGGAGATCAGCACGCCGGTCTTTGTGGAATCGAAAAACGACACCGGCAGATGAAGCACGTGCGCCTGGACACTCTTTCTCATGTCCGAGATCGCTCGCTGCGCGGCGATGCTTACGATCTGCGTCAATGCATACGTGGTGACAGTCTGGATCAGAACGGCAACTCCAGCCGCAAGCGCGAGCGGCACGAGAAGATCGGCGCGGTTCTTTGCGAGGATGTCGTCGATGAGGTACTTCGAGCTCGCGGGAAGAACGAGACCGGCGAGGCGATTGACGAGCATGAGCGCAAGACCAATGGCGAGCGAGCGCCTGTGCTGCCATACCAGCTCGCGTGCTTCAGCCCAGGCTCTGCTGTAATTGATCCGCTTTGCAGGTTCTGCAGCCATCGCCCGGAATCTAGCGCGCTTCGGCTGCCGTGACTGGATTCCATCGCTTGCGCTGAGCAGAGCGGTGCCGGATTCTTTGACCAGCTCACTTCCACTTGCCGAGAATCATGTCGTCTATTCCGCGAATAGTCTTGCCATCAGTTGCATTGTTCATTCTCGCTAATGGTTCCCTCCTCCCGGCCCAGCCGCTCTCGTCGGTTGAGCGGAAGATGCAGAGCTACGTCGAGCAGCATGCGGCCGAGCAGATCTCATTTCTCGGACGCGTCGTGGACATCAGCTCTGGCACGATGAACCACGCAGGGGTGCGCGCAGTTGGCGAGGAGTTCGCGCGCGAGCTGCGAACACTCGGCTTCGAGACGCGCTGGGTTTCCCTGCCAGATTCCGTCAAGCGAGCGGGACATCTCTTCGCGGAGCACAAGGCTCGCAAGCCGCGGAAGGGACGGCGACTGCTCCTCCTCGGCCACCTCGATACCGTCTTCGAAGGTGAGGGACAGAAGTGGACGATCGTGAACGACACGATTGCAAAGGGCGCCGGCTCGAGCGACATGAAGGGCGGCGATGCGGTCATTCTCTTTGCGCTGAAGGCAATGGCCGCGGCAGGTACGCTTGATGACACCGACATCATCGTCGCACTGATGGGTGACGAGGAGCTTGCCGGCGAGCCATTCAGTGTTTCTCGCGGCGCGCTCATCGACGCGGCAAAGAAGAGCGATGCAATTCTGGCGTTCGAGGAGGACAACGGAAAAGCGACCGTAGCACGCCGAGGATGGAGCTCGTGGCTCCTCACGGTGAGCGCCAAGGCTTCGCACTCTCAGGGAATCTTCTCGACCGCATCGGGCTACGGCGCTGTTTACGAAGCGGCGAGAATTCTCAATGCCTTCCGCGAGACGATGGCGGGCGAGCAGTATCTGACATTCAACCCCGGCGTGATCGTAGGCGGGACTACTGTCGCGTACGACACGACCCTCAACTCCGGCACTGCCTCGGGGAAGCTGAACATCATACCGAAGACCGTTGAGGTTCAGGGAGACCTGCGGTTCCTGACACTGGACCAGCTCGAGAAGGCGCGAAGCCGGATGCGCGAGATCGTGGCGAAGAATCTCCCGGGAGCATCGGCAACAATCGCGTTCTCGGTCGCGTCTCCGCCAATGCCTCCGACTCCGGGGAACTATTCGCTTCTCGCGACACTCGACTCTGTGACGCGTGCGCTGGGCATGGGCCCGACCGAAGCGTTGGATCCCGGGCTGCGCGGGGCGGGCGACATCTCATTCGTGTCGAGCTACGCCGACGCGCTCGATGGGCTCGGCGTGATTGGCTATGCGGCGCACACTCCGGACGAGACGGTCAACCTGCCGTCAATTGCTCGTGCAACCGTGCGAGCTGCAGTGCTTATTGATCGGATCGCTCACAGTAAGAAGGCAGCTGTGCGCTAGCCACAGATGCGGTCTAACCGAGGTGCAGTCCCAGTCGCACACCTTCGAATGCCTTACGCAGAATCGATAACACACCTTCGCGGGTGACCCGCCTCGGATTCGGATAAGGCCGTTCGACCGCGATGGCTGCAGCGCGGTCGAGATCGCTTTCGCGCATGCCAAGCTCCGCCAGAGAGCGAGGGATAGAAAGGCGACGGCCAAGGTCGAACAGCCCTGCCGGCGCGTCGAAGACTCCGAGGGCCCTCGCTCCGCGTGACATCGCCTCTTCGGCGGCCGGAGCGTTGTACTCTGCCGTATACGGAAGGAGAACCGCGTGAGTCTCGGCGTGCGGCAGATCGAAGCTCCCGCCCAGCGTGTGCGCGAGCTTGTGGTGCAATCCCATCTGCACCATCCCGAGGACTGTCCCGCCCATCCACGCGCCGTACAGTGCCGTGGTTCTCGCATCGAGATCGTCCGGTAAACCAACGACTTCGGGCAATGCGCTTGCCAGCGACCGTATTCCCTCCTCCGCCATCCATGTCGTGACCGGATTTGCGTCGGGCGCGTACATCGCCTCGACGCAGTGGGCGATCGCATTCATGCCGCTCGCGGCGGACACAGACGGGGGAAGCATCAGCGTCAGCTCCGGATCGTAGACCACCGTTCGCGGCTGCACTCGAGCATCGCGTCGGGTCTCCTTGATTCCGTTTCGTGTCGTGCCCCAGATCGGTGTGGCCTCCGATCCGCTGTACGTCGTGGGGACAGCCAGAATCGGCAGACTCGTCGTGAAAGCGACTGCCTTGGCGACACCGATTGCCGAGCCGCCTCCAACGGTTACAAGCAAATCAGCGTGCGTCGTCTCAGCCTGAACGCGGGCACGATCGGCGACGTCAGCGGGAGCGTGCATCGCCGCTTCGTCGAACACCCCGGCGACTCTGTCTCCCAGCAAATCCTTCGCGCGCTCGAGGAGACCGGCTCGTCCATGCGTCCCGACGAGCAGAACGCGCTTTGCTTCCAGCCTGTCCACTTCGTCAGCGAGCTGTTCAAAGTTGCCGGCACCAAAAACGACGCGCGTGGGAAGCGCGTCGAACGTGAATCGCATCTACGCGTCGGCGACGATCGCGGCCATCATCGCCCGCACTTTCCGCACTTCGTCTTCGTTGACGATGTGATCCATTCCCGGGTAAAGCTTCATCGTCACCTTGGCGCCCATTTTCCGAATGACGCGCGCCGTTTCCTCGACGCGCTTCGCGGGAATGTGAACATCGACATCGCTGCAGCCGAGGAAAACCGGAGTGGCATCGAAGGAGCCGGGATAGTCGCGTGGGGTGTCGTCGGGTCCGATCAATCCACCGCTCAGGCCAACCACGCCCCCGTATCGTCGCGGATTCCGCGCCGCGTACTCAAGTGACAAACACGCGCCCTGCGAGAATCCAAGCAGCATCGTTCGCTCCAGTGGGACTCTGGAGTCGACGATCCTTTTTAGCAGGTCGTTGATCGCGGCGAGTCCCGACGTTATTCCGGGCTCATTGCTCGGAATCGGTGACAGGAAGGAGTTTGGATACCACGTATTCCCGGCGGCCTGCGGCGCCAGGTACGCAAATCCCGGCGTATCGATGGCCTGAACGAGCGACAGTATGCTCTCGGCTGGCGCATTTCTGCCATGAACCATCACCATCGCCGCGCGAGCGGACGCCAGCTTCGCGCCTGCCGTGCGGACCGGCTGGCCCTGGTGCGCCGACAGACCACCCATGGGGGTTTTCATTCCTGACTCGTTTGAAAAGCTAAATCACTTAGAGAAGCATGGATGCAGCCAGCGATTCTCTACGCTGTCTTTTCCAGCACGCGATCCCACGATGGAACCTTGATCGCCTGAAGAGAAGACTCCAGCCGATTACGGCTTTTCTCGAGCCAGGGCGGAAGCTGCAGCCTTTCACCGAGAGAATCCCACGGCTCGTCAACAGTGAAGCCGGGCCCGACGGTCGCGATCTCGATGATGTTTCCGTCGGGATCGTGCATGTAGATGCTCTTGAAATAGACGCGGTCCATGACCGGAGTTACTGGAACGCCTTCCGACACCAGGCGGTCGCGCCATTCGAGCTGAGTTTCGTCGTCGGCGACGGCGAGAGCGAAATGATGTGTTTGGCCAGTACCCATCACCACGGGTTTCTCGCGGTCAGGACTTCGCTCGAAATACGAGACGAGTGTGCCTGGCTTTCCGTCGCCGACGCCCCAGTACCAGTGGAATGACTTTGGATCGTCGAAATTACTCGTGCGCTTCACCAGACGCATGCCGAGCAGGCCACCGAAGAACTCCTGAGTTCTCTCGATGTCCCTGCCGATTGCGGTGATGTGATGAAGGCCGTGCTCCAGCAACATGTGCGAAGTGATCTCCGGTACCGGCTCAGGCCACGTGATCGCCTTAATCTTCGCCTTGCCGCGGTTACCGGTGATCTTCTCCGGTGGCGGCTCACGGCTGGTCGTTCCTATTGATTCCGCAGGCTCGTCCCGCGTCCAGCCGGGCCCTGGCGTTGCTATCTCGACGATCGTTCCGTCCGGATCGTTAATGTAGATGCTCGTGAAATAGTGGCGGTCGAGCGGACCGTTCACCGGGATGCCGAGGTCGGTCAGGCGCCGCTTCCACATGAGAAGACCATCATAGTCGGCGACTTGAAGCGCGAAATGATGCGTCCCGCCGATTCCCGGACTGCCGCGTGGAGCACTGGGCCATTCGAAGAATGTTACGAGTGACGACGGCTCAGCATCTGCGTTCCCGAAGTACAGATGATACGTGCTCGGCGCATCGAAGTTCACGGTTTTCTTCACGAGCCGAAGGCCGAGGATGCGAGTGTAGAAGTCGGCTGTTCGCTGCGCGGAGGCGCAGACGATCGTGATGTGATGGAGAGAGAGAATCGACATGCCGATCCAAACGGAAGCTGAACGGCCAGACCGGGGTGGCGGGGCCGCAGGCGAAATATGCGGCATCTCCCCCGCCGTCAACTAGTCGGCCAGGGCGTACTCGTGCGACGATGGTGACGGCACGCTCGCCACGTTGACGTCGATTGGAAGCTTCACCCCGTTGTGCGTCTGGACGACGTCGAGCACACCCTGCCAAACGTTTGCAAAGGAGTGCCCA
>JBDSVO010000261.1:0-4194 GCA_039927215.1 Gemmatimonadaceae bacterium | reverse complement strand
TCGAAGATCCGGCGATACTCGTCCGTCCACGAGGATGGGCGAACGAACGCGTGGTCGAGAAAACCGCGAAGCATTCTTCACCCTCCACCGGCAGCTTGAATGACAAAATCCCGAGTGTGGCTGTACTCGACCTCGGTCGTGATGGCACGTTTGCGTCCACTGACGACGGAAAACCACTCGTGCGCGGACGCGACGATGATCACTATTACAGAGATCATGAAGAATCCGGCCACGCCGGCGTCGAGGTAATCATTGAAGATCATGCGCCGTGCCGCCTCGATGCTCGCGACGCCGGGCGGCACCGTGCCGCCAGAGATCATGCCCTCGAACAGTCGCGCGTGCGCGAGAAAACCGAGACGCGCATTGTCCGAAAAGATCTTGATCCACCCACCGGTCAGCGTGACGATCGCAAGCCAGGCCAGAGGCAGCATCGTGACCCAGGCGTATCGAGCTTTTCCCATCTTGATGATGACTGTGGTTCCAACGCAGAGTGCGACAGCAGCGAGGAGCTGATTGGAGATCCCGAAGAGCGGCCACAAAGAATTGATTCCGCCGAGCGGGTCGAGAACGCCCTGGTAGAGGAAGTAGCCCCACATCATGACGAACACAGCGCTGGAGATGATGACCGCGGGGTACCACGACACACGACCTATGGGAGCCCATACATGTTTGGCCAGGTCCTGAAGCATGAACCGGCCGACCCTCGTGCCCGCGTCGAGCGTAGTGAGGATGAACAACGCCTCGAACATGATCGCGAAATGGTACCAGAGGGCCATTGCCTGGCTGCCGCCGAGGACACGCGAGAACAGATGCGCCATGCCTACCGCGAGGCTCGGCGCACCTCCAGTGCGTGAGAGGAGCGAGCTCTCTCCGACCTGACGGGCGAGCGTCTCCATCTCTCCCGGCGCGAGTGTGAAGCCCCAGTTGCTGATTGCAGCCGCGGCTGACGCCGCGGTCGTGCCGAGCGCTCCCGCGGGAGCGTTGATGGCGAAATACACGCCAGGTGTGAGGAGGCACGCTGCAATCAATGCCATCACCGCGACGAGCGATTCCATGAGCATCGCGCCGTAGCCGACGAAGCGGGCATCGCTCTCACACTCGATGAGCTTTGGAGTGGTTCCCGAAGCAATGAGTGCGTGGAACCCGGAAATCGCCCCGCATGCAATGGTAATGAAAGCGAACGGAAATACTTTTCCGGCGAACACGGGGCCGGTCCCATCGGTGAATCGCGTAAGCGCCGGCATCTGCAACGGCGGGAGAACGAACAAAATACCCAGCGCCAGCGCGACAACGACGCCGATCTTTACGAATGCGGACAGATAGTCACGCGGAGCCAGCAGGAGCCACACCGGGAGCACCGAGGCCGCGAAGCCATACACCATGATGAGGAGCGCAATCGTTGTTGCTGTAAGCGTAAAGACCGGCGCCAGCGTCGGGTTCTGCGCCACCCACTGTCCCGCGAACAGCGCAAGAGTCAGCAGGACGATTCCAATTGCACTGGCCTCGAGAACGCGGTGTGGTCTTATCCACCGGAGGTAAGCGCCCATGAACATCGCGATTGGGATTGTCAGCCCGATCGTCACGATCCCCCAAGGGCTCGCCTTGAGCGCGTTCACTACGACCAGAGCGAGCACCGCGATCAGTACCACCATGATCCCGAGCACCGCGACGAGTGCCGTGACTCCGGCGACCTTTCCGATCTCGTCCCTCGCCATCTGACCGAGCGACTTTCCATCGCGCCGGATGGACGACGCGAGAATCACGAAATCCTGAACTGCGCCGCCGAGCGCAACGCCGATGATAATCCACAGCGCGCCGGGGAGAAATCCGAACTGCGCCGCGAGCGTCGGACCCACCAGCGGGCCGGGCCCCGCGATTGCCGCGAAGTGATGGCCGAACACAATCCACCGATTCGTAGGCGAGTAGTCGCGACCGTCGTTCAGCCGCAGCGCGGGAGTCGCACGGTCGTCGTGCAGCTCGAAGATCTTCGCGGCGATGAACTTGCTGTAGAACCGGTAAGCGACAGCGTAAGTGCAGATGGCCGCGGTAAGGAGCCACGCTGCATTCACCGTCTCGCCACGCGACAAGGCGAGCCGGGCAAAGCTTCCTGCTCCGAGCAACGCGATCAGCGCGAAAGCGAGCGGCTGAAAAAACCTGCGCATACGTTCGTCCGAGGAGTGTGGCCGGTGGAGGCGGTGAAATTGCGTATCGGTTAACTTTCCCGCAATCAGCCCATGGGTTCATTCACCAGACTGAAGGGGACGCCGTTGGCAGTCGCCGCCGCAATTGGCGGCGTCCTCTGTGCGGGCGCACTCACCGGATGCGCGGGCGGCGGCTCGGCCGGAAAGATCCCGCGGCCCCAGGATACTCCGCTAGCGTACCTGGCCGGACGACCGGCGGTGGTGCTGCCGGTTCAACCCAATATTTCGTTTCCTGATTCAAGCTGGAACCAGCCTCCTTCCGTCACAGCTCAATTCCTCGCTGCAATCGATGACTCGATCGCCTCTGCACTCGGCGACCGCGGACTGCGGAATACGTGGAAGTTCGCGCGGGAAATTTCGGCGACGGCGAGGCGGAACACCGGAATGCTTCCAGATCCTCACGCGCTGGCTGTCGCCGGCCTCAGGCGTTTGGTGAAAGCGAGTGACGATCCCCTCAGTGAGCCGCTCGCGTCGCAGATCCGGTCGCTCATTTCGATGAGCGATGCGAGGTACGCGATTCTCCCGGCTACGGTCGCACTTACGAGTACCGCGGGGGGAATTCGCGGGACCGTGCTCGTCTACGTAATCGATGCGCGAACGGCGCGCATTCAATGGTCGGGCGCGGTGACGAGCGACGTCTCGCGAACTCTTTCTCCGGCGATGGCCGGGGCAGTCGCGCAGCGTCTCGCCGATCTGGTGGTGGCGCGCTAGAGTGGAGGCGATTCAAGTCTTCCACGTTTCCGATCTGCATTTCGGAAGGCCGGCGGTGCCGGCGCAGATCGAGGCGATCGAAGCGATAATCCAGGAGCGGAAGTTCGACGTCGTGGCTGTCTCGGGCGACCTGTCGCAGCGCGCTCGCTCGGGAGAGTTTCAGCGCGCGGCGGTGTTTCTTCGCGACGCGCAAAAAGTCAGCAAGACGATTGTCGTGCCCGGAAACCACGATGTCGCGTGGTGGCACGCACCATTCGGCATTGGCCGCAAGGACAAGCTGTACGAGAATTATTCGAAGTTCATCTCCAGCGAGCTCGAGCCGGTTCTGAGAACTCCGGGCGGAACATTCGTCGGACTCAATACGTCACACGGCGTGACGCTCCGCACGCTGACCTTGAACGTCCGCGACATCTCGATAATCGGCGACATCAAACGGGAGCAATTCAGAAAGGCGGAAATCGCGTTCAGCCAGTCGGCGTCGAAGGACGCGCGTGTCGTGGTGATGCACCACAATCCCGTGAAGGGTGAGCTTTCCCAGCGTCACGGCCTCAAGCGAACGAAGAAGATTCTCGGCGCCTTCGCAGCGATGGGCGTCGATCTCATTCTTTGCGGGCACGATCACCAGGAGTCGGTGCATTACATCGAGCACACGAAGAAGGGGACGGTGATTTCCACCGCGGGGACGGTATCGAGCCGCTCTCGCGGTGGCCGGCCATCGTCTGTGAACGTGATTGGCATTATGCCGGCGCAGATAGAAGTGACGACGCATATCTGGTCGGAGTCGAGTGGGACTTTCGTGGCCGGGCCGCACGAGTGCTTCGAGCGCTAAGGCTTCTCCTCGGTCTCGGGCGCCGAAGACGACGCGTAAATCGCGCGTACGACGAGTCGCAGCTCACTTTTGAGCTCGACCCTCCGCGCAAGCCGCGGGCGACGGAAAGAACTCATCGCGATGATGAAGTAATGACCGAAGAGCTGCGGCGCGCTCACGAACAACTCGATCGCGAGCGATTCGGCGGCTCACTCACGAGAATTCCGATACGAGTGTCGCGGCGGATGAAGAGCAGGCTCGGGCATTACACTCACCGCGATCCGTCCGGCGAAGGCGGGGAGATTGTGATCAGCCGACGCCACATTCGACGACACGGATGGGATGAAGCGATCGAGACGCTGATACATGAGATGGTGCATCAGTGGCAGGATGAGAACCGACTCCCCGTCGATCACGGTCGGCAGTTCCGTGCGAAAGCGCGCCTGGTCGGGATAAGTCCCAGGGCTCGGCGCG
>JBDSVO010000260.1:0-5156 GCA_039927215.1 Gemmatimonadaceae bacterium | reverse complement strand
AGAACAGCAACCCATCGAGGTTTGTAGCGCCGCACCTTTCGCTCGAGAGCCCGGCGCCCCGCAACAAACTCTTCGTCACCAAGCTCAGCGGCCGTAGCAGTTGCACGACGAACCAGCACGGTCACCCCGTACCCGGATTCGAGCAACAGCCGCGATTCCCACGGAGCGAGTACGCGCTCAGTAAATCCACCGGCGTGAAGTGCGGGCCAGAACCGATTTCCCGGACGCGCGAAGTGCAATCCCGTCGCACCGGAGTAGAGTCCGGGGTTGATGCCGCAAAAAAGAATCGACAGACCCGGCGCGATCAGGTCGCGAACCGTCAATCCGCCAGCGGAGCGAACCTCATCCGCCGTTGGTTTACGGGGCAGCGTGGCCTTGCGATTACTCATCGACGGTTCAGCACGATGAACGCGTTTCGGAATCTTCCGAAACCCGGCTGGCACCTGCCCGTACTCCCACTAATCACCACACGAAGAGGTTTGATGCGTTTTCTCCGCTCGATTATTGGAATGCGGGTCTTCTCCCGATCGAGTGGGCGATTTGAAGAGAAAACCCGGTCAGTGACGCGTTGTGAGTGTCCCGTCATACCGCTGCCCGTTTGCCCGTGAAGGACATCTTCGGGTTCGGAGTCGGTCAATCACCGCAGCGAACGCAGAGTGCGTCCCGCCCGCACGGGCCTATCCGATTTTCTTGGTTCAACACACCCCGGAGATCGAGGGCCTAGCCACGCGAGCTGTTCCCGCGAAAAACCTCTGCGTTCTCTGCGGTTCAATTGCAGTTCTCCGCGTTCTCCGCGTTCTCCGCGGTAAAAAACAGTTCCCGCTGTTCTCCGCGTTCTCAGATTGTTCGGGTTTAGTAAGAACTCTCATAACGCCCGAAATGCAACAAACGCATTGCGAATCCGTAATGTCCAATGCGCATAAGAGCTACTGCTCGTTCAACAGAGAGGACACAATGCAAAACCTATGGCACGAAGGCGACATCTCATCCGGCACCTGCCACGTCTGCCGGAAGCCCGTTACGACGCGGTTCGAGACGCGCAGCATCCGTCTCAAGCGCTCCAGCGTGACATTCCCGAATATCCTCGTCAGCGTCTGCACCGTTTGCAGCACGCCCGTCGATGTCCCGAAGCAGTCGTATGCGCAATTTCTGGAGCTCGGCGCCTGGAAATAGCTCGCTGTCGCTGCGGCAGAGTTAGCTGATTCTGCCCAGAGTCAAACAGCTTTTGGAGTTTCCTCCAGCGTACCCGGGGCTGCAGGCGCGGCTGTTCCTCCGCGCCTGTCCCAGACCGGGTCAGGCGGAACGAGCAGCACCCGAGCAGCGCGAATTGCCTCGTGCGATCCGGCGAGCGCGAGAATATCACCAACGTGCAATCGCTCCCTGCCCGATGGAACCTCGACAAGTTTCACCGGCTCACCCGGGGCTCGATGCTCATTTCTGGTGATCGCGAGCACCGTCGCTCCCGTAATTCCGCGAATGTTGAGCTCGGCAAGAGTCCGCTCGACTGCGAGACTGTTCACTGCGATGCGAACTCCTTCAGGGTCGCCCAGTCCCGGAAGCATCATCGCGACGTGCTCCATCGTTCTTGTCATCGCATCGTCTTCATCGTCCATGAGCTGAGGCGCGAGCGCAGAGACGATCATTTGCGCTCCCGCCTGAGCGTGCCCCTGCAGATTGAGCGCGCTTCGCCACAGCCCAAATCCGAGCAGCACGATCACGATAAGGATGAGCGCGATTCCCGGGTACCGCGGAAGAAATGGCTGAGTGACCACCAGAAGAGGGAGCCCCACGAGCATCAGCGTAGCAAGCTGTAGAATTGCCACGAATGCGCGCCGCGGTGCCGCTGCAAAGTCGACGGTGCGTCTGCCCGCCCGCGGCAAGGCGCGGACGGCGAGGATGAATCCGAGGCGTCTCGCACTGCGGAAGATGCCAATCACCAGCGGTGTCGAGATCACGAGTGCACCGATGATCACGGCGATCAAGCCGAAATCTTCGGAGATGCCGAGGTACTTGGAGAAAAGCGACTTGAAGCGGACGGTCTCAACCGCAGCCGCAATGATTATGAACGCAAGCAGGACCGCGTCGATGATGAGCACCCTCACGAGGCCACGCACGCGAGAGCGCCCCGCCTGTGGCGGCGCAGTCTGGATCCGCTCGATCCACGACCCGTACAATGCCGCCGTCGTCTGCAGCGGACGCGGAAGCTTGCGGTCCACCCACATTGCCGCGGGACCCGCGCCGCGAATGAGCCACGGAGTAGTCAGCGTCGTAATTGCGGACACCGTCACAGCTACCGGATAGAGGAAGTCGCGCGTAGCTCCCGTAGCGAGGCCCACTGCGGCTATGATGAACGAGAACTCCCCGATTTGCGCCAGGCTCATCCCTGCCTGCATCGAAGAACGGAGACCGTTTCCTGTCAGGAATGCTCCAACCGTAACTGCCAGAACTTTCCCGGCAATGACGAGGGCCGTCAACGCCGCGATCGCCCCGGCATGCTCGACAATGACCTTGGGGTCGATGAGCATTCCGACCGAGACGAAAAAGATTGCGACGAATATGTCGCGCACCGGGTGAACGAGCTGCTCGATTCGCACGCTTTCACCCGATTCCGCCACGAGCGAACCGGCGATGAATGCACCGAGTGCCACAGAGTAGCCGAACGCAAGCGCGAGAAGCGCGGCCGCAAAACAGATCCCGATCGTGGCCACGAGAGTCGTCTCGCTTCTGTCGAGCTTGATGACTGTCCTGATCAGCCGCGGCACGATCAGAAGTCCGAATCCGATGAGTCCGATGAGAAAGGCGCCGAGCCTGATTGCGGTAAGCCCAAGACTCGCCGGCGACAATCCGCCACCGGCCGCAATTGTCGTAAGAACCGCGACGAGGAAAATGGCGACCAGGTCCTCGACGATGAGAATCCCGAACACGATCTCGGTCAGCCTGCCACGTACCTCCTGCTCGGCCAGTGCGCGAGCAACGATCGTCGTGCTGGAAATCGCGACCATCGCGCCCGCGAAGATGCTTTCGATCGTCGTCCAGCCAAGGAGACGCCCGAGGAGGAATCCGAGACCCAGCATCATGCTCGTCTCGAACACGGCGGCAATTCCCGAGGTGGCCGCGACCTGCACGACGCGTCTCAGCCGGAACTCGAGGCCGAGCGAGAACATCAGGAGAATCACGCCGAGCTCGGAGAGCGTCCGAACCATTGCTTCGTCCGCGGAAAGCGGAATTGGCGTGTGCGGACCGACGATCATCCCTGCGAGCAGATACCCGAAAACCACGGGCTGTCGCAGACGCTGAAAGACGACTGTCGTTACCGCCGCCGTGCATAGCACGAGCGCAAGGTTTTGGAGAAACTCGTGCGCGTCTGACATCGAGGCCATTTTACGCCTCGGTACTGCTACCTCGCTAGCTTCTCCCGAGTTTTCTGCAAGGCCCCTGGAAAGCGATCCAGTACGTCGCTTTGACGAGGAAAATGGTGTCCGGACCTCGGAGCGACGTACTCACGGAACGTCTTGTAGTTGCCGCTGGCGATCAGCGGCTGTGCGAAGACCTCGAGTTAGTGTCGGGGTGAAGTGACGTTGGCTCGCGTGCTCATGGAACCTTCACACGCGCGATTGTATTCGCGTCAGTGCCGAACCACAGCGTTCGTGTCGGACGGTGGAAGACCATGTGGCGCACGGTCCCGCCACCGCTTTGCGAGATCGGCGTCACGGAGAACCATGAATTCGTCTTCGTGTCAAAGCCTACGATTCTGTTCGGCTGAACGCCTGTCTCCGCGAGCCAGATTCTGTCGCGATCGTCTACCGCCATTGCATATGGGAGCGATGTACCACCTGCCGGCATTGGCCACTCCTTCGTTGCGCGTGTCCTCGGATCGAAACGCCCCAGCATGCCGCGGGTGTAATCGCCGTACCAGACGATACCATCAGACGTGACGACGAGTCGTCGCGGGCGCGTCTTGTCGTTTGGAAGCGTGTATTCAGTGATCGCCATCGTCGCCGGATCGACAGTCCCCAGCTTGTTCGACCCGAACTCGACGAACCACGGGCGATTCTCGGCGTTCACGACTATTCCGTAAGGTCGTGCCTGGCTCGTGGGCACTTTGGCGAGCCGGATCTTTCCGGTCTTCGTAGCGAGGTGACCGACATAGTTCGCGCCCTGCGCGGTGAACCAGATGTCGCCCGAGCGATCGAGAACGAGCGTGTGCGGATCGTTCACTGCACGGTCCGGCATCAGATATGTCGTGATCTTTTCTGTCTTCCCATCGATCCTGCCAATCCTGCCATTGCGGTTCCCCGCGTACCAGACATTTCCGCCGGCGTCCACTATGAGATTATGCGGGTATGTGCCGTCTTCGATTGCGTAACGCTTGAATTTTCCCGATTCGGGATCAAGCGTCGCTACGTAATTCCCTTCCTGGCCCACGAACCACACTCGGCCCCGCCCGTCCACATAAGGGTCGCGCGGACGAGTCCTTTCCCACGGAACAGTCCACTCGGTGATCGGCACTGGCGATTGGGTCGCGGCCAGGGACGCCGTTGCTTGCTCTCGTGCTGGCTGCGCTGCGTCGCCACTCTCGCCGCAGTCGGCGAGTGCAAGAGCGGGGAGAAGGAGGATGATTGACCGCATCGCAATTACTCCAGTCCGAGGTTTCTGTCGATCATTTGATCCAGTCGCGCAGTTGCTGATACACGGTCACGTCGCCGTAGAGCTGGTGGTGCTGCAAACATGCGGTCTGCGTATTGGCTGCGCCGGAGAGAATCACACTCTGCTGCGGCATCGTCGCCAGATCGCAATTTGACCACCACGTTCCGTACCGGGGAGTACCCGGAGTTTCATCACCGGCATTCAGCTCTGTGAGGAATGAAGATCCCGGCCGCATCTCGAGACACGCCACACTGCCGCAGAAATTTGCCGTGCTCGTGCCGTGATTCGGACCAGCGAGCGAAACCCAGGCATCGGTCTGCGCGGAGCCGCCCAGATTTTTGAGAAAATAGCGCGACGACAGTGCGCCCATCGAGTGAGTCACTATGTCGACCTTTGCGGCGCCGGTCGACGACAGCACATTCCCGATCGCCGTCTTCACCTGATCCGCGATTGCTACGTTCGATTGAGTGTAATCGTAGCCGATCACATACATCTGCGACATTGGCCAA
>JBDSVO010000259.1:0-3650 GCA_039927215.1 Gemmatimonadaceae bacterium | reverse complement strand
CTCGGCCGACTCGGTCATTGTGGCAACTCTCGATATCGAGACCGGTCGTCTCAACAGACTTGGAGCTTTCGGCGGCGGAGATCCTCAAAGAATCACCTGGCTCGAGGATGGCAGCATCATGTTCGTTCTTCGCGAGCCGGCAGGCGCTTTCGCCCTCTACATGGTTGCGCCAGGCAGACGGGCCCAGAGGCTAGGAGTGCTGCCGCATACGAACGCGGACTTCAGCGTGTCGAACGATGGCAGCCACGTGGCGGCGTTCGGTTACAGCGACAAGAACGACGTGTACATGATCCGTAACTTCGGCGAAATGCTGCGACGATGACGCGGAACGTAGACGCGGCGGCTTGCGAACGTATAGTTTGAGTAGAATCTGGTAATTCGGCGTCCGGCATAGCTTGCCCGCGAAGCCATCCCTGCTCAGGTTGCTGCAATGGTAGCACCTCTTTCGGACACGGTAAGCGTTCAAGAAATCGGGAATGAACTGGATGTCCGCGAAATCGGGCTTCGGCAGGCGAAGATTCAGGATCCCGCCCGCCTCACGGCGCTTCACGCAACGGGTCTGCTCGATAGCGAAGTCGAAGAAGTTTTCGATCGGCTCACGCGCATCGCCGTGCGATTGCTCGGCGTCCCTGCAGCTTTCATATCGCTTGTCGACGCCGACCGCGACTTCTACAAATCGGCGTGTGGATTCGGCGAGCCGCTCGCGGGGGAGCGACAGATCGCGGGTCCTACGTTCTGCCATTACACCGTCCAGCGCACAACGCCGCTGGTCATCCCCGATACAGCCGGCGATCCGGAGTATAGAAACGTTCCCACAGTAAAAACGCTCGGAGTGGCGGCATACGTAGGGGTGCCCCTCACAGTTGACGGACAAACGATCGGTGCGTTCTGCGCCATCGATACGCATCCGCGCAAGTGGACCGGTGATGAGGTCGATACTCTGGTTGAGCTCGCTGCTTCGGCACAGCGAGAGGTAGAGCTGCGTGCGGCGGTTTCAAAAGCCCAGACAGCGCTGTCGGAGCTCGAATCGAGCCGCCGCGAGCTGGAGGAGCGCACGGAGCAGGCGGAGACCGCGAACAAAGCGAAAAGCGGCTTTCTATCGATGATGAGTCACGAGCTGCGCACTCCGCTCAATGCCATCACTGGTTACGCGGATATTCTAACGATGGGAGTGAAGGGTCCCGTAAACGAGGGGCAGCTGGATTACCTCGAACGGATATTGAAAGCCTCTCGTCACCTTCAGGGTCTCATTGGGGACGTCCTCGAGTTCGCGCGTATCGATGCCCGAAGCGTGAACTACTCTGTCGATACGGTCATCATCGACGATGTGATCCACGACGCGGTCGAACTGGTTTCGCCCCTGATGGCCGAGCGCGAGATCACGTTCACTCGCGAGAACGGTGAAAGTCCGGAACGTGACGTCGGCTACAGAGCTTACGCCGATGCAGACCGGGTTCGGCAGATTCTGATAAATCTTCTTGCGAACGCGATCAAGTTCTCTCCGAAGGGCGGTCGGGTGTGGGCGACGCGTCACTTGCGGAAAGATTTCGTCGGAATTGGAATAGGGGACCGCGGGCGAGGAATTCCACCGGATCGGCTCCACTCCGTGTTCGAGCCTTTCGTTCAGATCGATCGCGAAAGCACTGCCGCAAAATTTCAGGGCGTCGGGCTCGGACTCGCCATCTGCCGCGAGCTTGCTCTTGGTATGAGAGGGGATCTCGTCGTCGAGAGCACGGAAGGCGTGGGGAGCACGTTCACGTTGTGGCTGCCCACCCGTTAGGTGGGATCCGAAATCGGGCGTGTCATTGCGTTGTTCCGCTATCCCGTAAAGTCGATGTCCAGCGAAGCCCTACAATCCGTCAACGTGGGATGGCATGGATTTGCTGGAGATCGGCGCTGGGCTTTCGTTCGCGGCGGAATGGAGCGCAGCAATTTTCCCTGGCTGACAATTCGCGAACGGCCCGAGATGTGGCAGTACCGCCCGCGTTTTGTCGAGCCCGACAAGCCGGACTCATCAGTCACGATGGTGCGCACACCTTCGGGCCCGGAGCTCGACGTGGTTGACGAAGCTCTCGCGGCCGAGCTGGGTGCGGGCGCGAAAGTGATCAAACAAGGGCGCGGTGTCTTCGACACATTTCCGCTCTCCCTGATTTCCACTCAGACGATTGCAGGACTGGAAGAGTACGTGGGCTCTGAGCTCATACCGCTCCGGTTCAGACCGAATCTTCTTGTGGATGCGAGTAATGGGAGCGGCGCATTCCCCGAAGATGCGTGGGTCGGAGTGACGCTTCGGATTGGCGACATGCGCATGCGCGTTGATAAGAGAGACAAGCGGTGCGTGATGATAAATGTCGATCCCGCGACGACCAGCAAAAATCCTCAGGTGCTTCGCGCTGTCGCGGAGGAGCGACAAGCCTGCCTCGGCGTGTATGGCTCGACCGTTCAGCCTGGCACAATCACAGTTGGGGATTCGGTTTTCCTCGAAAGTTGAAGACGCAGCCCAAAGCTCTGACTTCGAGGCGCACTATGCAGCAGAGGGTATTGGGAATGCTATTGGCAGTACTTCCAAGAACGGTTTGCGCTAGTGGTCTTGCCAGTGTTTCCATTAGCATTCCCGCGGCCTCGGCTGAAGCCACACGCGAGCAGGAGAAGCTGGGCTACCGGTGCTGCAGCCCGCGATTTCCGCAGCGCGGCCATGGAATTGGCCCCACACGTACCACAGTCAGATCGACCCGGCGATTAATGTTGGCGAGCAGTCGAATGAGCTTCTCGAGACTGAATCGCTCGAGGTGGCCGTGCTGAAGATTGGACATGCGGGGTTTGTCGATACCAAGCGCTAGCGCCAGAGTCAACTGATTACGCTCGCCGACCTCGGCCAGTATCGATTGGCGGAGCTGTTCCTTCAGCGCGGGAATTGTATCCATGTAGAAAGGTTGGTATGGTCCTCAACGACAACGGTACCTTCTCCGCGCGCGCGTCATACAAGGCCCGCAAGATTTACTCTGAGAACCGGACCTTGCGCGTCTCCTGCTCCAGATCCGCCCTCCCCGGCTCCATGTTTGGGGGGGTAGACCAATCTTCGGCGAGTATAGCTGAGTGACTGTTTCACGCGGAGACTTTACTTTAGATGGAATCGCGCAAGCGGTTGTTAGATAGTTATTTAACCTCTGAGACATAAAGCGTCAGGTTGGGACGTCTAATGTGCCTTTTCGCAAGACCGCCGGGCAATCGCAAAGCTGACCGGGATTAGCTGGTTCTGCACGACGCCTCCAAAGTCTCAATGGATTGATTTCATCTGGCCTTGACCGGCATCTTCAACCTGACATGACGTCGTTCATCTGGCAGCGGAACTACGATGAAGGTGTACCCACGACGCTCGCGCCGTATCCCGAGCGAACCATCGTGGACTACCTCTCGGAGGCGGCCGAGAAATGGCCGCGCCGCCCCGCCCTGCTGTTCAAGGGCGCGAAGATGAGCTACGCCGACCTCGACACGCTGAGCAACAGATTCGCCGCTGGCCTTGTCCAGCTCGGCGTCAAACGTGGCGATCGCGTTGGAATCTGTCTTCCCAATTGCCCGCAGTTCCTGATCGCCGAGTTCGCCGCGTGGAAGATTGGCGCCATCGCGTCGCCGTTCAATCCCACCTACAG
>JBDSVO010000258.1:0-5872 GCA_039927215.1 Gemmatimonadaceae bacterium | reverse complement strand
TCTCATGAGAAAACCTCGCTCTGTTTTCGATTCGATGCGGTTTTGGACGCGCGCTCATGCAGCGCTTTCACGACAACATGCGCGGACTCGAACGCGCCCGCCATCCAGCTCGTCAAATAGGACAAATGCTCCCCGGCGAGATAGATCGCGCCGTCCGGCCGGTTGAGAATCGGATAGTACTTCTTCCGATTGTCGTCATTGTAATTGGCCCAGCCGCCGAGTGTGTACGGCACTTTGTGCCACGCCACCGAGAATCCGTTCTCGAACTCGGCGTCGTATTGCGGATGGATCTTCCGGCCCTCGCGTAGCGCCCTCGCCTGGCGCTCCGCGGGCGGGAGATTCGCGAATTCCTCCGCGGCCTTGTCGTAGTTGTAGTAACCCACGAGCACGCCTTTCTTCGAGAAGTAACCGGTGGATGGATATAGAATCTGATTGATCCCCATATCGGTGAGAGTCACGCCGCCGAAGATGCGATCGTCTTCTTCCCAGAACCGGCGCTTGAACTGGAGGCCGATTTTTCCGACGACCTGGTAGGGAATGTTCGCAATCGACTGCTTCATCTCCGGGGCGAAATCGGACGGAACATCCTTGAGGACACTCAGCGGAATCGTGCAGATGCAATAATCCGCGCGCTCTTCGCGCGTGGCACCCCCTGCGTCGCGGTATACGACACGCGCGCCTTTCCCGTCGTGCCTGATCTCCTTGACGATTGCGCCAAACGTTATCTGCGGGCGTAGTCTGGCCTCGAATGCTTTCGCGAGCATGTCGGTGCCGCCGATGACCTGCAGCATCGTCATCTGAAAATCGATGTACTGCTCGTAACCGAAAGCGAAACCGACACCCGATTTGAACAGCGTGTGCCGGTCGTAGGGTGTGCTGAGGACGCCGGGACTGTCGCCGCCACCCGGCTCCACGCTGAAACCGCGGCGGTGATTGGGTTCGTGCTTGAATTCCCGGCTCAGCCAGCCATCGGATTGCACCCATCCGAGAAGGAAATCACGATCCTCCTTCGACAGTTCCTCGTCGAGCGCTTTCTTGTTGATCGCCTTCGCCATCAGCTCGTCGACGTAACCGTACATGTCCGCCTTGGCGTCGCGATGTCGTACGCGTCCGCCATTGAGTGCCGCATTCTCCGGCTTGTCCGAGTGGTAGTAGGCGTTCTCGTTGACGTTGCAGAATATCTCCACGGGGACTTGCAGCTCGCGCAGGTAATTCAGCGTCGTAACGTGATTAGACGGAACGCGAGTCGGACCGGGGTTGAAGTAGAGTCCTTCATCAAAGGCGCCAACCTGCCTGCGTCCGTCTATCTCGGTCTCGACTGTTCCACCACGTATCGTGTGACACCGTCCGCCGGAACGTCCTCGTGCCTCGAGGATTTTGCACTTATAGCCGAGCTTCCCGAGCTCGTAGGCCGACGACATCCCCGCGAGTCCCGCGCCGAGAATCAGGACGCTCTGTCCCGCCGACCTGCCGCTCAAGCGGAGCGGCTCGTTTCTGGGGATGGCAAGCATCCCCATGCTCGTCATCGCCTGGTACACCGCGCCCGCGCCGCCGGCTCGGCCAACCGCTTCGAGAAATGTCCGGCGCTTCATGAATGCTCCGAGTGGTGCTTTCCCCGGCCTGGAGTGGACGGCTTGAGCACGCCGTGATCCACAGGTTCGGCGTCACGGCGGAGGAAGAGGTACTCGTAAAGAAGAGCGGCTACGATCGCCCCGACGATGGGCGCCACCCAGTAGAGGAATTGCGCCTCGAAGAATCCGCTGGCGACCGCCGGGCCAAATGAGCGCGCGGGATTCATACTCGCACCTGTCAACGGACCGATTGCGAGAATGTCAGCCGCGACAACGAACCCGATGCCCAGTCCGCCGATGCGCGGCGCTTTCGGATCCACCACGGTTCCGAAAACGGCCAACACAAGAAAGAAGGTTGCGACTGCCTCGAGCGCGAAGCCTTGCACGCCGTTCACCTGAAGCGCCAGCGCCTGCCCGCCGCCGTGCGTCGACATGAACAGAGTGAAAGGGAAAGTCCATTTGAGGAAATACGCGCCGAGAACGGCGCCGATTATCTGGGCGCAGATGTAGACGCCCGCCATGATTGGATCGATGCGCCGTGTGGCGAGAAATCCGATGGTCACCGCCGGATTGAAGTGACCCGAGATGCGCATCAATGCGCTTACCATCACGGCGAGTATCAGGCCGTGCGCGAGGGCTATCTCCACCAACCCAGTTGGCGTGGCGCTGTCCTTCGCGATCATGATGGAGGCGCCTCCGACGAAAACGAGAGCGAAGGTGCCAATAAATTCCGCCACGAAGTGTCGCCACGAATCCCGCATAAACTGGCTCCGGTGTCGATGAGAGTGGATCCAACCAGCAACCGAGGACTAAACGCTAACCGCGAGCCGGTCAGCGCGGCCCGCTGCCAGCTAACGACCTGACCTCAGTTTACGCGACGAAGGATCAGTGCTGCGTTGATTCCACCGAATCCGAAGGAATTCGTGAGAATGTGGTCGACGCGCGCGCTGCGGCCGCTTCGCGGCAGAAAATCAAGATCGCACGCATCATCGGCAACGGCGAGGTTCACAGTCGGCGGAAGCCATTCACGCTCCATCGCCAGCGCGCAGATCGCGGCCTCGATCGCGCCCGAAGCGCCGAGCGCATGACCGTAGTATCCCTTTGTGCCGCTCATCGGCAGACGATAGGCGTGATCGCCGAAAACGTCCTTGATCGCCAACGTCTCGGTGGGATCGTTGAGCGGCGTCGAGCTGCCATGCGCGTTGATGTAGTCGATCTCTCCCGGCGCGACATGCGCGTCGTCGAGCGCTAGTCGCATTGCGCGCGCAGCCTGCGCGCCGTCGGGCCTCGGCGCAGTCATATGGTAGGCGTCGTTGGTCACGCCGTAGCCGAGGACCTCCGCATAGATGCGAGCGCCGCGCGCGACGGCTCTATCATGCTCCTCCAGAACCATCACCGCTGCGCCTTCGCCCATCACGAAGCCGTCGCGATCGCGGTCGAACGGGCGTGATGCGCCGGAAGGGTCGTCGTTGCGCGTGGACATCGCCTTGATGATCGAGAATGCTCCGAAGCACAACGGCGCGAGTGGTGCCTCAGCCCCGCCGGCGATCATGACGTCGGCGTATCCGTCGCGGATCTGACGGAATCCATCGCCGAGGGCGATGGTTCCGGACGCGCAACTCATGGAATTCGTCGAATTCGGACCGAAGGCACCGAACTCGATGGCGATGTTGCAGCTCGACGCGCCGCCGAAAACTGTCAGCGCAAGGAGTGGATCGACGCCGCGCAGCCCTCTCTGAAGAAACGAGCCGTATTGCTCTTCACCGTAGGCCACGCCCCCAAGCGCGGTGCCCATCATCGTTCCGATGCGCTCTCGATCCTCCGAGGCAAGGTCGATCCCCGAGTCCTCCAGCGCCATCCGCGCGCTTACGACGGAGAACTGCCCGAATCTGTCGAGGCGCTTTGCCTTCTTGTGCTCGAGGTGATCTGCCGGAACGAAATCGTTTACCTCAGCCGCATTGTGGCTGCGGAACGGTGACGGGTCGAAGCGAGTCACCGACCCGACGGCTGACCGCTCGCGCCGGATTCCTTCCCACAACCCGTCACGGGTCGTCCCAATCGGCGTGACCGCCCCAATCCCGGTGATTACGACTCGCCGCTTCGACAAATTCCTCTCTCTCCTCAGGCCGACGCAGTCGCGGCGGCGGGTACTGTCACGTCTTGCTCTGCCGTCACGGCAAGTCCCTCGAGCGTGCGCGACGCAATTCCATGGATGAAGACCGGTCCGATGACCGCCGTCGCCGCGATGATTCCGAGTAGTGGAATGGGCGGCCCATCCCAGACGTGCACGATCTTCACGTGTGTTCCGCGAGCACCGCATCCGGACTTCGCACCGCCCTCGGCGCCCACTGTTCGGAAGCTCCACTCGACGTCCATACCTTTTGTTATACCCTCGATGTGCCGAAAACGGATCGCCGGCGCGCCTTCGTCGACAGACATCTCCGAAAGCCACCACGTGGGCCAGCCGAATGGTCCGAATGGCCGGCACGCGGACATCTCGACCATTCCGCCGCCGTCCGTCGCTCGCTCGTGGAAACGAACGTACCGGTAGTGCGGCAGATAACCCGGCCAGAGCTCGACGTTTTTCGCGATATCGAAGATCGTCCGCCACGGCGCGCGAACCAATCGCTCATCGACGATCTCCATCGGCCGCCCGAGCGGCATCGGACCCAGCTCGGAGGGCTCTCTCATCGCGCCGGTCACTGCGGCTTCCAGCTCGTCGTTACCCTGAACCCGAGACGGCGACGCGGCGCATTCGGCCTGCCGATCGCCGATTCCACGAGGCCGGCCAGCTCCTGCGGCAAGAACCCTCGCATCACTGATACGACTCCGTCATGTCTACTCACAGAAGTAAATCCAAGCACGAATGAAGCCAGCCAGAGTCCGCCGGCGGCTATCCAGCTGCGGCGGATGTCACTGATCACTACGCGAACGCGCGCCACGCGATTCATCTCGCGAATCACCGTAACTGCGTCAGGCTCCGGAAAGTGATGAAGGAGCTGCGAGCACATCACGAAGTCGACGCTCCGGTCGGCAAACGGGAGCTGCAGTGCGCTGCCGACGACTGCCGAATCGTTCCGCACGCGGTGGCGGCGAAGCAGCACCTCGGAGCTGTCGAGCCCGATTGTCTTGAGGGCAACGCCACGCCGTTTAGCGATTTCGTGTGCAGACTCTGCGATATCACCCGCGCCCGTTCCGACATCGAGCATCGTCGCGGATCCGTGGACTTCTGAAAACGCCGACTCGAGCTCCGCCAGAGCCGCGCGCAATCCTCCGAACACGTAGTTGGCCCGCTCGACGTCCTTCATGGAGCGTGTCATCACCTCCGCCGGCACGGAAGGATCGTCGAGCAGCTCAATGCCGCGCCGCCTCCGCGGAGTGAGAAGTGCTGACACGTCACCGCTCCAGCTGAGCGTAGCCCCCGCGATAGTAGAGCAGCGGACGTCCCTCGTTCGCCTCGGCTGCCTCGACTTCGCCGATGTAAATGCGGTGGTCACCGCCGTCGTATGCCGCAACGCGCTTGCAGTGCAAATACCCGAGCACGTCGTCGAGTATCACCGGCCCGCTCGGCGCGCGCGAATAGCCGATTCCCTCGAAGCGATTGGGATCGGGACCCGAAAACCGCCGGGCAAGGGGCTCCTGACTTTCCGAGAGAATGTTGACGATAAAGCCCGGCGCCACTGCAAGCGACTCGAACATCGATGCGCTTCGATCCACGCAAAAGAGAACCATCGGTGGATCGAGACTGAGCGAGCAAAAGGCACTCACTGTCATCCCTTCGTCATCTCCGTCGGCGTCAACCGAAGTGACGACTGTCACGCCTGATGCAAAGCGCCCCATTACTGCGCGGAATGCATCGTGATCGATCATGCGCCCGTGGGGAGGAGAAGACGAAGCAGATAGCGCGGACTCAGCACCTCGCGCGGCGGAACGAAATCCCCGACGACGCCAACGAGGAGATCCGCCATGTCCCTTCGCCGCGAGAGAACGTTTGCGGCGCGGTTGATCAACGCCGGAAATGCGATCGCAGCACCGACCAGCCGTTCCACTTTCCACTTGCCGGAAAACTCGGCACGCCTCGCTGCGTCGTAAGCGCGCATCGATGCATCACCAGCCGACGGCGACGCCTTGCGACTGTCGGCAATCGACTCGACCACATGCTCGGCGAGGAGCTCCCCTCCACGCAGCGCCGCATAGATCCCTTCGCCGGTAAATGGGTCGAAGAAATCCGCCGCGTCTCCGACGAGCGCTGCCCCAGGCGTCCACGCCCGGCGCGCAGCCGAGGCAAACGGCCCAGTCGC
>JBDSVO010000257.1:0-8883 GCA_039927215.1 Gemmatimonadaceae bacterium | reverse complement strand
CGGCTCGCGCGAAAGCGTCGGCGGACGCCGCCCAGTCGACCATTTTTCTGGCGGCGGACCCGTGCGCGATATTTGCCTCGACCGACAACCACGGATTTGCCGGCGCACCCGCGGCCCTGTCGGCACTCGCAAAAACGTCGCACGCGAGACCGTACAGACCCGCAAAACTGAGCGCTCGGCCATACGAGAGCAGCCCATGACCCAGGTCGTCGCGCGAGATCGTCGGCTGATTTACGCTATCGATGAGGCCGAGAAGTATCCCGCGCACTGAATCACCGACCCGGACGTCACTCGCGACGTGCCGGACGCTTTCGAAGGATGCCCAGTCGCGGTCCTTGGGCGTTTCGCTCCCGTCCACTAGCGAATCGATGAGCCGAAGTACGGCAAGGCCGGCAAGAACGGGTTGCCAGTCGGGCGCGCTTTTGTCGCTTCCCGCGAGAAAATCGAAGTAGGCTTGGTGCTTTACCATAAGAAATCGCTCACCTTTTAAGTCGCATCACCCAATAATGCCGAGCAGTCCGAGAAGCGAAATGCCGAAATTGTATCAACGCATGCTGGTTTTGCATCATTAGCCGCTAATTCCGGCCTTTCGTCTACTGGTGTTCACCGTTTACCGGAAATTCTGTCGCGCAGGATCTGCTCGGATTTCGGAACGAACCAGTCTCCAAGATCGATCCACCAGGCGTCCAGTCTCATGGATGCCGTCCTTATACGACGATCGAGACCGATAACGGTCTTCGGTTCAGCCAGCCAGATAGCCGGAACGTCATCGATAATTGTCTGGTACGCTGTGGTGTAGTGCCTCTTCGCATCACTGGGATTCATTGCCGCGGTCGCGCTGTCGACATATGCGTCGAATAGGGCGCTTTCGTAGGCGCCGGGATTCAACCCGCTCCCGCTCCGTGCAGCGTCGCCTCCCCACGTTTGTCTCACCTGATCTGGCGAGGCGCCGTAACCCCAGTCCCACATTACCGCGTCGAATTCACGACTGCTGAATCGGGACCGAAGTGTCGCGTTCTCGATGCGGCCGATGCGCATGCGAACACCGATTTTGCGGAGCTGCCCCTGAATCAGCACGGCCATATCGATACGGGGCTGGCTCGAGGCGGACACGAGAACCTCGAACGCGAGCTCTTTGCCGCCACGTCTTCTGAAGTCGTCGCCGGCCCTCGCCACCCATCCAAGAGAATCCAGAATTGCCGATGCACGCTGCGGGTCGAACGGAATCTGTCGCAGCATTGTATCTGTCGTCGGAAAGGCGCGGACTGTCGGACCGAGTGCCACTGTCGCGAGCGTATCGTAGACGCTCGAGACGATTGAAGCGCGATCGACCGCCATCGTCAGTGCGCGTCGCAATTCTCGCGAGCCGAACATCGGGTGAGGGTGCTGGCGCGATTTCGGATCGCGGAGATTGAAGCCCATGAACACGTACGACATTCCGGGAAGCGTTAGGAGACGGAGGCGCGGGTTCCTGACAACCTCTGCCACGTGATCGGGGCGAATTCCGGAGTAGAGATCAGCCTCGCCACCCAACAGTTTCGTTGCGGCAGTCTGGTTATCCGGTGCAACTGACCAGATCACGCGACTGAGTCCGGGGCGGCCGCGGTAGTTCGCTGTATCGGCCGTGATCTCGAGTGACGACTCCCTCGCCCACCGATTGAACCGAAAACGGCCCGTTCCTACGGGGTCAACGCGCACGCCTGCCTCGCGCAGCGAGTCCATCGGAATCGTCGCGAAAACATGGTGGGGAAGAATCATCATCTCGGTGGCGTCGAGAAACTGGTGCGCCGAGCGGCGGCCATACCAGAAGACCGCCGTAAGCGAGTCCGCGACAGTCACGGAATCGATGTCGTTAAGACTTTCCGCCGAGGCTGAGCCAAGCGGCGGATACGTGTAGACCTGCCAGGTGAACCGAACGTCGCTCGCGCGCGGGCTGCTTCCGTCGTGCCACCGCGCGTTCGGATTGATTCGGAATGAGATCGAAAGAGAATCTGCGGACCATTTCCAGCTTTCGGCGAGTCGGGGACGGAAGCCGGCGTCGCCGATTGTATTCATCTCGGGACCGACGACAGCCAGGTAATCGTAAATCAACTCGGCAACCTGCCTTCCCTGGGGGGAAACGATAAGCGGAGGAAAGACGATTCTGGGATCCTGATTGGTTGCGATCACGAGGGTGCCGCCGCCATCCCCGCCTGTATCGGACGACGGTTTCGAATCGGCACAGGCAGCGGTGAAAGCGGACGCAAGAAGGCTGTAAGCGCGGAGTCTGGTGAGAGCGCTACGACGGATTTTGCAACCAGGCCTCGAGTTCTGCGGATGACAAGAGAACTCTTTCACGTGAGATGATGTCAGGGTGAACCTGGTCCTCAAAGTAGCCGGTCGGTAGCCACGTATCCTTGCTCACAATCCACGAATGCCGCGGATTTCGCGGCCGTCCGTTGGTAAGATAGTGCGGAGGCCTATCAATTAATTCAGCGACTGCTCCGTAGCTGGCGCGTTGGTGAAAGCGGTCGAGCAGGTCGAGAATCGAGTCGAGGCTGTGAGTTTGAGTCCGCATGGGACGCAAATGACGCTTTTCGGCGCAGGATCGGTAATGCCGGTTTTATATCAGCCCACTGCCGGTTTTGAACGGGAAGATCAGGCCGGCAGCGGTGCCGGTGGAGGCGGGGGCGGCGGCAGCGGAAGTTGTTGCTCCGGCGGCCGAGGCTCAGACTCGGCTTGCGGCTCGGGAATCACAGGCTGGGGAAGCGGCCGCCTGCATACCGTTGTCAAGCGGCAAGAAAGGCGCCCTGCGGTGTAAGGAAAATGTTGACCGCTAACAACCCAGCTACCCGTCAGCCGATCTCCACGAACGACACGCTGTGCGAATCATCGATCTCGCAGCGATACGCTTCCACTTTTGCTTCGCCCGCCCACTCGTCGCGTCGCTCGATCAGCTCGACTGCGTCACGGCGCTGCTGGTCGCCGAGCATTTGTGGTGACGCCCACGGCAGCTTCCGGTGATAGTCCGCGCATACCGCAACAGCGGGTCCGGTTGGCGCGGGGCCATGAAAAAGAAGAATTACTCGCGAGATCTCGTGTAGCTGGATGAGGTACGCGCATTCACGTCTCAGGTGACTTGCACGGAGGAAGTCGCGCCCGCTCGAGGCGAGCGCGCCGCCGCCGCCGGGAACATAGAATCGGTCGAATCCGGAAAGGCCGAGGCGCTGGTGGAGAAAATCGTCGGTCTGCTCCTGAAGCCGGCCGTCGGAGCAGGCGATTACAAGAGTGTGCGGGCGATCAGGCGACCATCTGCGGTGGGAGTCGCTCAAGTCGCGCGCAGAGAACCCCGCGGTTTGTCATTCGCGCGAATGACGACGCTCGTTTGGTTATCGATCTCGAGAATGCGCTCGCTTGTGGACACGGTACGACAAGAAACAGCCCGCCATGGATGAAGGTCAAGGGCGACTCGCCCAGGCGACGCTAGCTGGGGCTCTCCAGCCAGCTCCCGAGGTCTTCCGCCGATCGCAGTATCTGCTCCCGAGACTTTATCTCTGGATGCACCTGGTCGGGCTCGTAACCGGTCGGCATGCCGTCCTTGTTGCTCACGATCCACGAGTCGCGCTGACTTCTCGTGCGTCCCGACATGAGGTTGCGCGGCGAACGGTTAAGAACAGCCGCGACCGCCCCGTACGTTGCGCGTTGTCGAAACCGGTCGAGCTGCTCGGCGATGGTGTCTATTGAATGTGTAGCAACTTCTTCTGTCTGCGGCATGATGGCCTCCCGGCGGTGAGCTGCGCGAATGGATCTCTACGCAAGCTTGCCGCGCGGACGGCGCATCGTGGACGCAGAACCTCCCACACATAAGCGAAATTCTGCGCCTACCTCGGGAGTTACCCTGCCGGCTCCGGTGATTCCCGCGGCGTCTGCAGCAAATGGCTCGTGAACAGGAACAGCGCACCGCAGCCGAGGAAGAGCAGCACCTTCCATATGGTAGCGACTCCGGCGAGGTCGACCATAAGCAGACGGGCGACGACAACAACCAGCGTGAAGCCCCCAAGACGCCGGAGCGCGCGCGCATCGGCGCGTCCTCTCGCGCTAACGAGCAGCGCGGTTCCCGCTATCGCATAGCTCGCAGTTACGAGCGGCGGCCAGATGTCGCCGAGCACCCTCGCGTCTACGAGCATGAGAGCGATGTACGCCGCGACACCGAAGATGCCAGGAAATGCTGCGGTTGCCTGCTGCCGGCGGAATGTCCACCAGATCCAGGTGGAAGCGCCGATCGTCGCGAGCTCGGCGATGGTTCCCGCAACGCCGACTGCATGTGGTCCGGGCCCATGCAGGACAGCTTCATTCATTATCGTGCTGGCGAGGAGAACGCCGGCAGTCCACAGACCGATTCTCCGGGCGGTGACGAATTGTGATGCTCTCAAATAGTAGAGCGTCACGAACGCGTGCAGCGATGCAGCACTGATGATCGTTGCGGACGACGGCAATAAACGATTGCCGAGTGAATTGGCGATCCATAGCACGCCCGCGAGACTGAACAGCACTGTCGCCGCGACTTCGACATGAGTGATCTCTTCATCACTCGATTTTGGCACCAACGCGAAACGATACGCTATTAACGCAAGCAACAGCGATGCGATTCCCCACACGGCGGAGGGAACTGAAGTCCAGATCCCCTGCATAAGCCCAAGCACGAGCAACGGAGTCGACAGAGTGATCAGCCAGAGCGCGGGCGAGTCGAACGCCGAGCCTCGAGAGTATCCCGTCAGCACTGTGAGCATTCGGCCGAGGTTCTTCTGGACACCTTCGCTCCATCTGGATCTGCTCGGCTCGGTGTACAGATGCGATCCGGCACTGAGAAGTCTCCGGCGCAAAACCGGCACGCGTGTCATCGCCGCACCCGCAATGAGAACAAGGAGCGTCATCGAAATGCGGGCGACCTCGACCGAGCCCGTGAGCCCCCGAGCTCCAGGCACGTTCACGCAGCACAACAGCCCGGCAGCTGTAAACGCCGACCCCCAGAATGCGATGAACGTGAGCCACAGTACCGATTGCCATCCTCGCATCAGGTACAGGATGAGTCCCACCACGGAGAGCGTTGCGAGGAACAGCGCAAATGCCGGAATCGACGGCGTTGGCGACGGAAGAAGCTGAGGCGTAGAGAAGCCGACTCCGAGCGCGAGCAAGGCGAGAATCGCGCGTCGTTCTCTGAGCGCGAGCCACGCGCCGAGGATGGTCAGCGCGAGAAAGAGCAGGCGCGCCGCGGAGAATGGAATCAGCTGATAGAAGACTGCGGCCGCATAACTGGTGATGTACCACGCCGACAACCCGGCGCCGAGCAGAACTTCGCGGAAGCCGACGGCGTCTTCGGTGGCGCTCGCATTTCGCTTTGCCGCTTTCGATGCGCTGATCATCAGCGCAGCGCCGACAGCCGTGCCCATCAGCACTCGGACGAGCGGAGTGATCCAGCTGCGCTCGACGGCGTACTGATAAAGAAGTATCAGTGCAACGCTCGTCAGCAGCGCACCACCGCGCGCAAGCCACCACTCGGCCGTTCTTGACGGCAGTGGTCGGCGGGGTGCCGTTTGACGTTTTGCACTGGGTGCCGCACCGGCCACACTCGACGCTGCCACCGCGCGCGGCGGCGGCCGATCGGGCCCGGGCTTCTGTGCAGAATCGAGCCGAGCAGAAATCTCCGCCAGGCTCATCTCGAGCCGGGCGACGCGTTGTTCAAGAGTTTCGCTGTCAGGCCGCATAATCGTGCTCCCGGATAGCTGGTTCCGGAGCAGAATATCGGGGTGACCAGGGAGCGGGCCTATACGTAAATCGACGTAGCCAAATCAGCTGCCGTTTACCGGGAGCCGGCTACATGTACCCGGCCGCCGGTGACCGGTAACTATCCTACCTACCTGCCGTAGCTGTACTCCTGCCACCGGACAGCATCGAGCTGGATGCTATTGACGAGCGCGATAAGGTCCTTTCGACCATGAAACATCGGGGCGCCTTCGGGATCCTGAGCCATGAGAACTATCGGCACCCCGGGAAATGCAGGAGCAAACGCCATTTGGGCCTTTACTGCAGAGTGCGCCGATTGGATGAGCTGCGGCAGCACGATCACAACGGCGAACTTGACTCCCCAATCCCTGATAACAGCAGCTTGAAATTTCATGTGGGCCTCGGGCGCCAGAACTAATACGGCCACAACAATCCTCTCAAGGTATGTCGGAAACAGAATTGGGTAATGCCGATTTTATATCAATGAGGTGCTGCTTTTGTTCTCGGTGTTGCCGCGCTAATGACTCCCGCCGTCGCGGAGAGTAGCGGCCCAGTTCAGGACAACTTTAATGGAGTGCCGCTCACTGGTTTTTGATGGGCGGGCAAGGAGGAAGCGTCCGTCGCGCGCAATCGCCCATCCCAGCACTGGTTGAATTCTGCTGAGCTGCTCGGGTCGTCCGATCTCACCCGTCCGGGGATTGACTCGCACTCTATACAATCTTCCAGACCAGTTGTAGTAGACGGTTCGCCCGTCCGGTCCCCATTCCGCTACGCTGCCTCCTCCAACGGATACTTGCTGTCGGGCCGGGCCGCGATCAGCTGGAAACGGAGAAAGAAAGATTTCCGGGCGTCCCGATTCGTTGGACGTGTAGATAAACCACATTCCGTTGGGCGAGAACTTCGCAGTTGTCTGACCGGCCGGTCCAGTCACCACCGGTGTGGAACGCGCGCGCTCCGAAGGATTCGGCGACGTTGCATAGATGTCGTCGTCACCTGTGATGTCGCTCTGGTACAAAAGTGTGCGACCGTCCGGCGAGATCGTCGTTACCCACTTGTCATTGGTCGACGTAACGACGAGCTCCTCGGCGCGACTGCCGTCCGCCGCTCGCCGGAAAATGTCGTATTGAGGGACATCGCGGATGTAGTAGAGGTCTCTGCCATCCGGGCTCCAGGTCAGTGACTTCTCGATCTGCTCGGTGTCGGTGAGCCTGCTGAAAAGCTCACGTTGTGTGTCATACACCCATACATCGCCGTCACGGACGACGGCGATTCTTCTTCCGTCCGGGGACGGTCTGGCGTCGCTGAAGCGGCCCGTCGAATCAACCGCGGCCTGCTCAGTCCCGTTTTCGTCCGACCACGTCAAACCGACGGTCCTGAGGGCGTCGGTCCGATAAGCAAGCGTGCCGTTCGGCGCGACAGCAAAACCGGCCCAGCCGTTTGGCGGATTTGTCTCGATGTCGAGGGGAAGTGCAACGGGCGATCCGCTCACTCGAAAACTTCCGGGATCGAAGGGCACCGACGACACGGCGCCGTTTCGCACGAAGAGTAGATGGCCGGCAACGTAGCGTCCGAAATATCCGCCTTCGAAAACGACTTGCCGCTTGCCGCTCTTGAGCGAGATCACCTCGATCTTCGATTTGTCGGCAGGCGTCGTGTAGTTCGTGAATAGAACATGATCGCCATCAGGGAGCTGCTGCGGCCACCAGTGCCCCAGCTCTGCCTTTTTTCTGTCGGGGGATGTGAGAGTCGCTGTATCGCGTCCTTCGGAAGAGATGCGGTTGAGACCGCTGTCGTAATTCTTCGTGTAGACGATCGCGTCGTTTCCAGCCCACGTCATCTGTGCCCATGCTGACGGCGCGAGAGCGGTCGGAGGGCCACCTCTTACGGGAGCCTTCCAGATTTTTCTGTCGGCGTTGAACGCGATCCATTTTCCGTCGGGCGAAAAGACAGCCGAGCCCGAGGTGGTCGACCCGCCTGCAATCGAGCGCGCAATGTCTTCGTCGAGCCTGCGCACAAAGAGCTGCGGGCTTCCGCCGACGAGTCCAGCAAAAGCGAGTGTCATTCCGTCGTCACTTATTCCGATAACTTCAGGACCCGTGGGAGGCAGCGTCATCTCGGGCGGGAAATCGACCGCCACATACGTCGGTGTGTTGCCCGTATCCGCGCGGTTTCCGCGCACCGCGAAGAGGATTGCAGCGAGTGCAGCAACGCCTGCGATCGCCCACGGGACGAGTGGGTTACGGAGGATCGTCTTCGTGGCCGGTTGCTTTCCTACAGCTTCGCCTTGCGCTGACTGTCGACTGATGAATGCTGGATTGACGAGAGCGTTGCTGAATTCCGCGGCGGAGTGAAATCGATCGGCCGGAACCTTTTCGAGTGACCGGAGGACTGCGGCATTCACGTGCTCGGGCACGGATCGGCGCTGACCTGTTACCGGTCGCGGACTTTCCGTCATCACTCGCGCGACAATCGCCTGCACCGTCGGTCCGGTGAACGGCGCTTCACCGACGAGCATCTCATATAGAACGGCGCCGAGGGCGTAGATGTCGGCGCGTCCGTCGATTGCGCGTTCTCCCATCGCCTGCTCGGGTGCCATGTAAGCGGGTGTACCGAGTGAGAGGCCGGTCTGCGTCATGCGAGGGCCGCCGGCAGCGCTGACGGCTAGCGCGATTCCGAAATCCGCGACGAGCGCCTGATCCTCCTGGATGAGGATGTTCTCAGGCTTGATGTCGCGATGAACGACGCCCTGTTTGTGCGCTGATTCGAGTGCACTCAGACATTCACGCGCTATGCGCACTGCGTCGTCAACTGCAAGCTGCGTCTCGCGGTCGAGCCGGTCGCGCAGCGATTCGCCCGAGACGTAGGGCATGACGTAGTAAAGCAGTCCTTCGGCCTCGCCCGAGTCGAGCAGCGGCAGGATGTGTGGATGCTGCAGCTTCGCCGTCGTCTTGATCTCCGCCAGAAACCTCTCGGCGCCGAGCGCGGCCGCGAGGTCGGGGTGGAGGACCTTTATGGCGACGTTGCGGTCGTGCCGGATGTCGTGAGCGAGGTAAACCGTCGCCATGCCGCCGACGCCCACTTCGCGGTCGATGCGATAGCGGTCGTTGAGTGCTGTGCGGA
>JBDSVO010000256.1:0-14004 GCA_039927215.1 Gemmatimonadaceae bacterium | reverse complement strand
GCGCGTGCCTGCAGCTCTTCACCGGTCAACCTGTTCACATACGAGACGCCGGTCGCCTTTCCATCAGGGCCGACCATCACCTCGCGCACCATTGCATTCGTGAGCAGCGTGAGCTTTCCCGTCGCCTGTGCGGGTGCAATCAGCACGTCCGGACTCGAGAAATTCGATCGCGTGGCGCACCCGCGACCGCACTGGCCACAGTAGTGGCATGCGGCTCTTCCGTTCAACGGCTGCGTTATGACCGATCGTCGCGCCGGAATGCACGTGATCTTGAGCTTGTCGCTCGCTTTCTTGACGAGGTACTCGTAGCAGCGTGGCGCCGGCGGCGGATGGAAGATTCCATCGGGCTCGTTTCGAATGCCTTCCTTGCTGCCGTGAATTCCGATCAAACGGTCGACGCGATCGAAGTACGGAGCAACGTCTTCGTAGCCGATGGGCCAGTCGTCGCCGATGCCGTCGAGGGTCTTGCGCTTGAAGTCGTCGGGGCCGAAGCGAAGGGAGATTCTTCCCCAGTGGTTCGTGCGCCCGCCGAGCATTCGCGCCCGCCACCAGAGGAAGCGCGAGCCCTGAGCAACGGTGTATGGCTCGCCTTCTATCTCCCACCCGCCGTCGCACGCGTCGAATTCGCCGAACGGACGCCACTTCGTGGACGCGCCACGCCGGGGGCTCGCGTAATTCGGAAACAGCATCTTGCTGTCGCGTGATCCGTACCACGGGCCTCCAGCCTCGAGCAGGAGCACATCCGCGCCGGCTTTCGTCAGGACATAGGCGGCGATTCCTCCGCCTGCGCCCGAGCCAACAATGACAACGTCGTAAGTCTTACTCGGGGGAGCGAGGAGAGCCATGCGATCTCTGCGAGGTGAAAGACCGGGGAAAAATTAAGGCTCTCACGCGAACGCCACTAGACGGCGGGATCGACTCGCCGCCGTCTCACCCCGGACAAATCAGACGTTGAGCGACTTCAAGTACTGATAACTGTTCCTGATAGTCGCGAAAGCATCCGCCGGCTGATCGTGCTCGACAAAGATGTGCTTTACGCCTGCCAGCTCTCGCCGGCCGAGAATCGTCTTCCACGGAATCACGCCCTGGCCAACGTCGACCATCTTTCCATCGGCCGCTTTGTCCTTGATGTGAAGGGCAGGGAAACGTCCGGGATACCGCCTGAAATACGTCAGCGGGTCCTGGCCGCCGGTGCGTATCCAGTAAACGTCCAGCTCCATTTTCACGAGCTTGGGATCGGTGTGCTCGAGCAGCCAGTCGTAAATAAGCTGTCCCTGAATCCGCTTGAACTCAAAGTCGTGATTGTGGTAGCCGAATTGAAGACCGGCGGCCTTCGTACGCTCACCGGCTTTGTTGAACAGCTCCGCTACCTGCCTGAAGCCTTCCGGGTTTCGCAGCTTCTCGTCGATCCACGGGCAGATGAGATAACGATGGCCGACCACGAGCGCGTCGTCGATGACCTTGTCCCATTCCTTTCCGAGAACCGGGAATCCGACGTGCGCGGCCGGCGCCGTCAGGCCGTTTTTACGGAGAATGTCGCGGACTGACTTTGCCGAGTGATCGAAGTAGCCCGCGAACTCCACTTCCTTGTATCCGATTTGCGCGACCCGGGCGAGCGTGCCCGCGAAATCCTTCTTCATGTCGTCGCGCACCGTATACAACTGAACCCCGATCTTGCCGAGCTTCTTCGCTGCGACAGAGGCGGTCGCGGATGCAGGTAATGCGGACGATGCCAGCAAGCCGCCCACGGCTCCGACGAATTCGCGCCGTGTCAGATCGGTATCGGGGATGAGTTTTTTCACGCCCGGAAAATACGCAAGAAATGTGCGGCGCGCATCTCAGAGGAGGTCGGTGGGTAGGTTGGGCGCCCTTTCGGAGAACCGGGTCGGCCTCAGGGCGCTCACGTCCAGGGAAGACGCCACGCCGTCGCACACGAACTCGGCAAGCAGCTGCCCAATTGCGGGAGCGTGCATCACGCCGTGCCCGGAAGATCCGTTCGCGAGGAAAAGATTGTCACACCACGGAGCGGGACCGAGTATCGCATGCTTGTCGGGGGACATTTCATAGTACCCCGCGTAGCAGGCGCCTCGATCGATGCGAACATCCGCGAGGGCAGGTACCCGCTCAAGCGCCTCGGCGTGAACCGAAGCGAGCCATTCGTCATCCACACCAGTCTCGATCGAATTGTCTTTTGCTTCCGGCGCGGGACAAACAAGCATCACTCTGCTATTCCTCACTCTGAGGTGAAAGCCGGTATCGAGGAAGATTGTCATCGGCATCGTCGCCGGCAGAATCTCGGTTGGCTCAGTCACGGCGACCTGTCGTTTGAGTGGCGTGACGGCTGGGCCGGTGCGGCTACCGCAAGGGAGCATTCCTGCCCACGCGCCCGCCGCGTTGATAACAGCGTCCGCGGACACGTCTCCCTGAGATGTGCTCACCCCGCGTGCCGAACGATCCTTATCGGTCAGAACCTCGCTCACTTCCACACCCCATTCGAATCTCACGCCGAGGCGTGTTGCCGCGGCGATGTAGCCGCGCAGGATGTCCAATGGCACGATGAAGCCGTCAGTCGGACACCACGTACCGCCGATGACGTCCTTCAACGACACTGCGGCGTTTATTCGTGCGATCTCCCTCGGATCGACCTCTCTGGCCTCGGTCAGACCCGCTGAATTCTGAACCGCCAAAGCCGCACGAAGCGCAGCGAGTACGTGACCGGAGCTGGCCATGAATAGATAGCCCGCCTGCACGTAACCGGGATCGACTCCGACTTCATCGCGGAACGCCAGAAGTTTTTCGCGCGCGAGCAATGAGAGGCGGACGTTGACACTCGTCGCGAACTGCCCGCGAAAGCCTCCCGTTGCCTTGCCGGTGCTGCCCTCTCCCGGCTCCCGTCCACGATCGAGTACGAGAATGTCCCGCACGCCTCGTTTTGCGAGATGATAAGCGATGCTTGCGCCGATTACTCCACCGCCCACAACGGCGACAGCCGCGCGTTTCACGTCTGCCGCGAACCGGCTAGTGCCGGAACTGCCTCTGGCCGGTGAAAACCATGGCGATGTGATGCTCGTCGGCCGCCGCAATTACGTCGGCGTCGCGCACGGAGCCGCCCGGCTGGACGATGGCCGTTATTCCAGCCTCCGCCGCCTGGTCGATGCCGTCGCGGAAGGGGAAGAAAGCGTCGGAGCTCATCACTGCACCGTGCGTGTCGTGGCCGGCAAGCGTCGCCTTGTGCACTGAAAGAAACGCCGCATCCACGCGCGACATCTGGCCGGCCCCAATTCCTATCGTCGCTCCGTCGCGAGCAAGCAGGATTGCATTTGACTTCACGCTGCCAACTGCGCGCCATGCGAACATCAGGTTCTTTCGCTCTTCGTCCGTCGGCTGGCGCTTGGTTACGACCGCCCATCCTGCGAGCTCGGAGGGAGCAACCGCCCTCTCCTGAAGCAGCATCCCTCCGCGCACGCGTTTGTAATCGAGTGCATGCTTGCCCCATTCGGCGCGTCCCTCGAGCACCCGGAGATTCTTCTTTCGTCCGAGTATCTCCAGTGCTTCCGCGCTGAATGACGGCGCGACGACGCACTCCACGAAGAGGCTCGATACTGCCTGCGCCGTGTCTGCGTCCACCGGAACCGTGAACGAGATCACCGATCCGAACGCGGATGCGGGATCGCACGCGAGTGCCTTGCGATATGCGTCGAGCGGGGACTCACCGGTTGCAAGGCCGCAAGGCGTCGTGTGCTTGATGATCGCGCAGCAGATCTCGCCCTCGAATGGATCCGTTGCGAGCAACGCGCCCTCGAGATCGAGCAGATTGTTGAAGGAGAGCTCCTTTCCGCCCTTCTGTGTCAGGCCGGCGAGGCCTTTGCCTGGCCGCTCGGTGTAGAATGCCGCGCGCTGGCCTGGATTCTCGCCGTAGCGAAGCGTCTGCCGGCGGCCCAGTGAAAGTGTGAAACGATCCGGAAAATCATCGAGACGCTCGCATGCAAACCACTTCGCGATTGCGGCGTCGTACGCGGCAGTGTGAGCGAACACTTTTTCAGCGAGCAGCCGACGCAGATCCAGATCGTCGTCATTAGACTCGAGTCCAGCGAATACCCGCGTGTAATCCGCGGGATCGACGATTACAGTGACGGCCGCAAAGTTCTTGGCCGCCGAGCGGAGCATTGACGGTCCGCCAATGTCGATGTTCTCGATGACTTCCTCCGCGACGACACCATCGCGCGAAGCAACGGCCTGAAACGGATAGAGATTCACGGCGAGCAACGAGATCGGCTCGATCCCTTTTTCAGTAAGAGCGCTCATGTGCTCGGCGAGATCGCGGCGGGCAAGCAGTCCGCCGTGAACTGCTGGATGGAGCGTTTTGACGCGACCCTCGAGCATTTCAGGGTATCCGGTCAGCTCGCTGACTTCGCGAACCGTCAGCCCGGCGTTGCGAAGTGCCTTTGCGGTGCCGCCCGTCGACGTGAGAGTCCAGCCAAGGCGGACGAGGCCCTGCGCAAATTCTACGAGGCCGGTCTTGTCGGAAACTGAAAGAAGTGCGAGCGGCATTTCAGAAATTCGCGGCGAGCCCGGCGGTGTTCAGCGCGGCCACCATGTCGACGACGCGCGGATAAACGATGTGCTCCGCGGAAAGCACGCGCTTGGCGAGCGACTCGGCGGTGTCGTCGATCTTCACTCGTACGCGCCACTGCGCGATCACTGGGCCGTGATCGTACTCGTCGTCAACGAAGTGAATAGTGAGTCCGGTGCTCGTCGCGCCCGAGGCGAGGACAGCCGCGTGCACACGCGATCCGTACATGCCCGGGCCGCCAAAATCGGGAAGAAGTCCCGGGTGAATGTTGATGATCCGTCCGTGATACTCGCGGATCACGTTCTCGGGAATGTGCTTGAGATATCCGGCGAGAACAACGAGATCCGCAGACGCGTCGTCCAGCAATTTGAGAAGTGCCGTACCGTCGTCGGTGGCGTCGAAAGCTTTTGTCGCGATTCCGGCAGCTCGGGCTCGCTCGAGCGCTCCGCATTTCTCACGGTTCGACGCCACGAGGACGATTGTACCCGCGGGATTCGCGATGCTCGCGAAGTGATCGATGATTGCCTGGAGGTTCGTTCCCCCGCCGGATGCGAGGACGCCGATGCGTGCAGCCATGCGCGATTTTATCGCGCAACGAAGCTCTCAGTAAGTGCCGTGACTCATGTTTTACGATCTTGACAGCAAACCGTGGCGCTGTCCGTTAGTTCGTGCATAAATACCAGTCGAGTGCAACCGAAAGGGATTCTGCGACCCGCGCCGATTCCGTCGCGCGAGCGATTTCATCCCGAGGCGTAGTGGGTATCGGAACGAGAACGCCATTCGCGCCGAAGCGCTCTGCCGGCTCGATGTCGCGAAACCGATCTCCGATGAAAAGGGCATTTCTCAAATCAATGTCAAGATCTTTGGCGGCTCGCTCGAACAACAAAGTATCGGGCTTCCTGCATCTGCACTTGTCTTCAGGAGTGTGCGGGCAGTAGTACGTCGCGTCGATGTGCGCTCCGCGTTCGGCGAGAAGCTCGTTCAGACGCCGCTCCGTCGCCTCATAGTCTGCTGCCGAGAAGTAGCCGCGCCCGATCCCGGATTGATTTGTCACGACCACCGCCGGCACGAGCACGGCGTTGATTCGCGAGATCGCGTCTGCTGCTCCCTCGAGAAGCGCTACTTGCCCGGGTCGCGAGAGATAGTGGACATCCTTGATGATCGTCCCGTCGCGGTCCAGAAAAACGGCGCTGGGAAGAGCGTTCACGCCAGCGCGCGAAGGACTGCCGACGTGAGTGCATTGTCGTGCGCGGCTGGAACGCTTCGCAGGTCCAGAACCAGCCGGTCGTCGGCGATTCTGCCGATCACGGGTGGGTTGCCCGATCGGAGTTTTTTTTCGAGAGCCACCGCGGTACCATTGAACGCTACACCGCTTGAAGGAATCTCCCTGGTGGGAAACGCGCCCGCGCCAACACTCGCCGAAGTCGTCACGATTTCGGCGTCGATGTTCGAATCCTGCAGCGCGCGTGCAAGCGTCGCGGCGCGCTCGCGCACTTCACCTTCGGATGCAGTGAGCATCGCCAGTGTGGGGATCTCAGCGAGGGCACGCTCCGGATCGCGGTACAGTTGAAGGGTCGCACCCAGCGCAGCGATGGTCATCTTGTCCACGCGCATGGCACGCGCGAACGGATCCTTCTTCAATCGCGCGATTGCATGCGCTTTTCCTACAACGATCCCGGCCTGAGGGCCGCCGAGCAGCTTGTCACCACTCATCAACACTACCGTGGCGCCGGCGTCTAGAGCGGCGGGCGCAGTCGGCTCACCAGAGAGTCCAAATTCGTCGAGAGGAATGAGCAGGCCGCTGCCCAGGTCGTGAACGATCGGGATGTCGTGCTCGCCGGCCACTGGTACAAGATCACTTACACCAACGTCGGCGACAAACCCTTCGATTATGAAATTGCTGCGATGAATTTTCGCGATCGCACCGGTTCGCGGCGTAATCGCGCGAACATAGTCATCGAGATGGGTCCGGTTCGTCGTGCCGACTTCAACCAGAGTTGCGCCGCTCCGGCCCATGATGTCGGGAACGCGGAAGCTTCCGCCTATCTCGACGAGCTCGCCGCGCGAAACGATCACTTCGCGCCCGCGCGCCAGGGCGCTCAAAGCGAGTACGAGGGCAGCCGCGCCGTTATTCACCACGATCGCGTCCTCAGCGCCCGTGAGCTCGCAGAGGAGTGAGACACAATGCGAGTAGCGCGTGCCGCGTCTTCCCGCATCGAGGTCGTACTCGAGATTGCTGTATCCGCCCGCAAGTGCGACGACAGCCTCGATAGCAGCATTGGCGAGCGGCGCGCGCCCGAGGTTCGTATGAAGAACGATTCCTGTAGCGTTGAAGAGCGGGCGCAAAGAGGGAAGAGCCGATTTCTCAACGCGCTCGGAGATTGCATCCGCAAGACCGTCGCTCGAAATGTCGTCAGCGTTCAGCCGAAGCTCGCTCAGCGTGTCGCGGATTGCTTCTACTACCAGCGTGCGCGGATGCCTTTCGAGCAGCGCGCGCATCTCTCGAGAATCGAGAAGCGCATTGACGCTCGGCAGATTCCTGCGTGGGTCGTCGGTCATCGACGCACCGCCGCTGGCGGAGGCGGAGGTGGAGGCGCGCCGGGAGTCTTACCAGGAGCAGGAGGAGGTGCGACAACAGGCACGACAACAGGCGCGGGCGGCTCAACGACTACAACTCTGTCGCTCGTGAACGGAATGCCGTCCAGGCCGCGGACGCCCACCGTCCGGATGCGCAAAGTAGTTCGCGACTTGATCGGCGTGCCAATCTTCACCAGAAGGCTCGTGGATGGTATCGGTCGCGAAGGGCGAGCTGCGAAGATCGAAGTAGTCAATGTGTCTGCGGGAAGCTGCGGCTTTGTGACGCTTATCACGGGAACGTCTACGGAATCAGCTCTCCTGATACTGATGGATGTTTGATCAAACTGCTGGCTGACGCTTATTGCGTGATCGAATAGCAGCTCCAGCGTAACCGAGTCCCGCAGGGCGACATTGGCCAGACGTGCCCCAACCGAGTCATGCGAAAACGCATACAGCTCAAGGCGCGCTTCGTCAGTCAGCGTGACCGTTGCAGTATCCCACGCCTCGCGTGGGTCGAGCCCTCTGTTGTTGTTATCATCGAGGATGGCGCGGACGCGGTAGCTACCTGGGGCAACAAACGGAACAAGAAAGCTGCCGGTCGAGTCTGTCGCGGCGACATAGGCAATCGTGGTGTCGGTGACTGGTCGTGCTTCGATGAACGCTCGAGGAGAAGGGTTCCCCGTGAGCCAGTTGAAAACGGTCCCGGCAATTCTCGATTGCGGGATCTCCGCTCCCGTCGAGAAAACCAGGACTGCGCCCGTGTTACGAACGTTACCGCGTAGGTCGCTCATGCCCGGCAGCATCGTAATCGTGTAGGCAGTGTTGGCGCGCCAGCCGCGACTCGGGCGAACCGTTACCTCCCGGCGATGCCAGTCCACTTCCGGCGTTCCGCTGCGCGGCGAGATAAGAAACAACGCTTGCAGAGATGCTGCGCCTGACGGTCGCTCGCTGACGACTTCATCGAACTTGAAGATCGCGACCTTCGGAGTTGTCGCGGTCGCTCCACTGTCGGGAGCAACGTCCACGAGCCTTGGCGCATCGGTGTCAACCGGGCCTCCAGGAGGAACTCCCGGCGACGCACAATCCGCGATTGTGCCTACCAGTATTAGTGCAGCCGCGGCGACGAGTGATCGTCGGTGCCCGATTAGCTCCCGCAAAGCGACCTCACCTTCTCTGCAAGCTGCTCCCGTCGCCGAGTCCAATCGTGCTCCTTTTGTTTTTCGGATTTGACGACGTCGGCCGGTGCCCGATCGGTGAAGCCGGGGTTTTGCAATCGCGCCCCGAGAGACTCGAGCTGCCTTGCAAGCTTGTCGAGCTCAGCTCTCGCCTTCGCGCATTCTCTGTCGATGTCGATCACGCCGCCCAGTGGCACGAACAATCTCGGCCCGGCCGTAAGGATGATCATTGCTCCTTTTCCGCTTGCGTGTGTCCCCGTGTCCGAATTGCTGCCGGGGCCGTTCTCGGTGATTTCGCAGCGTGCGAGCTGTTGAATCAGCGAAGCCTCCTCCAGCAGGATTCGCGAAGCATCGGTGGCCTTTGTCGCCGTTGCGTATGCAGGCGGCATCAGCTCCGCGGCAACCGCCTGACCGGGCGGAATCGAGTACTCAGCTCGGAGCTGTCGCAGCGCCATCACCGCCTCGCGCACAATCTCAAACTCCGACTCAGTCGAGTATATCGGATTTGCTGTTGGCCACTTAGCGGTGACGATCAACCCGCGTGCAGTACCGCCGGTCGTGGGAAGACGGCTCCACAGCGCTTCGGTGATGAATGGCACGACGGGATGGAGCAGCCGCAATGACGCGCCGAACACTTCGGCAAGCACAGCGCGGGCGACTTCGCGGTCTTCTCCCGAGCCGGCAAGGCGTGGCTTCACAGCCTCGACGTACCAGTCGGCAAGCTCGTTCCACACGAACTTCCGAGCCGACTCGACAAATTCGCTTAGCCGGAGTCCGGCGCGCATTTCTTCGGGAGTCCAAACGCCGTTGCGAGGGCGAGGGGGGCCGAGCGCAGCACTGCACTCGCCGATCGCTTCGTTCAACCGATGCAGAATCCATCGATCCGAGCGAGTGAGGCTCGCGTCATGAAGATCGGACAGGGCCTTCACAGGCTCGCTGCCGGCATTCGACAAGAGGAATCGCCCGATGTTCCAGAGTTTCGTGACGAAGTTACGGCCGGGAGCGAATGACTTTTCCAGGTCGTTTGGGTCGAGCATCAACTCGGCTCCCATGCCAAGACCGGCGACAACCGTGTAGCGGAGAGCGTCCGCGCCGTACAGCGAAACGACGTCGAGCGGATCGATGCCGTTGCCCAGTGACTTCGACATCTTGACGTGCTGCATGTCGCGCACTGTGCCGTGCAGGTACACAGTATGGAATGGAGTCTCGCCCATGAAGGCGAAGCCTCCCATGATCATCCTCGACACCCAGAAAAAAAGAATCTCGGGGGCGGTGATCAGAGCGTCAGTCGGATAGAACGCTCTCAGATCGGCCGACGATTTGTCTGGCCACCCGAGAGTGGAGAACGGCCACAGCCATGACGAGAACCATGTGTCGAGAACGTCCGGATCCTGATGGACCTTGCCTCCACACTTCGGGCACTTGTCGATGTCGGTGCGGCTCGCGGTGATCTCCCCGCAGTCGTCGCAGTACCAGATTGGAATGCGGTGTCCCCACCACAGCTGGCGCGAGATATTCCAGTCGCGAATTCCAACGAGCCAGTTGATGTAAACGGCCTCCCATCGTTCCGGGAGGAACCGGATACGTCCTTCTTCCACCGCTGCAAGCGCTGGCTCGGCCAGCGGCTTCATCTTCACGAACCACTGGTCGGAAAGCCGCGGCTCGACGACGCTGTCGCAGCGGTAACAGTGACGCACTCCGTGAGTGTAAGGCTCGACCTTATCCAGCTGGTCGATCTCACGCAGCATCTCGACAACGCGCTCTCGCGCAACGAAGCGATCCAATCCAAGAAGCGAGTCAGGCACACGATGATCAGCGTCTGCGCCGTTCTCCATCCGCCCGTCCGGAGAGAGAATCACCGGCATCGGCAGATTGTGACGCTTGCCGACATCGAAGTCGTCAGCGTCGTGTGCCGGCGTGATCTTGACGGCACCCGTTCCGAATGTCGGATCAACGCCTTCGGCATCGGCGATTATCGGGATTTCGACGTTTGCAATGGGCAGCGTAGCAGTTGCGCCGACGACGCCTTGGTAGCGCTCGTCGTCCGGATGAACAGCGATCGCGACATCCCCAAGCATTGTTTCGGGACGCGTGGTGGCGACGGTGATACACTCCGGGCCGGCTGCGCCAGTGGGTTTATTCACCCGATAGCGGACGTGATACAGCTTGCCGAGCTCCTCGCTGTGCTCGGCTTCTTCATCGCTGAGTGACGTCAGGCATCGCGGGCACCAGTGAATGACTCGATGTCCGCGATACACGAGGCCGCGCTCATACAGCTGCACGAACGCTTCACGCACGGCCTCTGAAAGCTCAGGTGAAAGAGTGTACGCGGTTCGCGTCCAGTCGCACGATGCTCCGATTGCGCGCAATTGCTGGAGAATCGTCCCACCAGTTTCCTCCACCCAGCTGGTGGTCCGCGCGACAAAAGCCTCTCGGCCCAGGTCGAATCTCGTCTGCCCCTCGGCGACAAGCTGCTTCTCGATGACGTTCTGTGTCGCGATCCCGGCGTGGTCGGTTCCTGGCAACCAGAGCGCTTCATCTCCGGACATCCGCCGCCAGCGGATAAGCACGTCCTGGACGGCGTTGTTGAGACCGTGGCCCATGTGAAGAACCGCCGTCACGTTCGGCGGCGGCATCACGATCACGAACGGCTCGCTGTCACCTCCCGCGCGCCGCGATCGGTCCGCGTGCGCTCTGAAGACGCCGGATTCCTCCCACTCGCGATATATGGCGCTCTCATTCGCCGCCGCGTCGTACTGGGGCGAGAGCTCGGCGTTTTCCCGTGTCGCGGTCATGTCATTCGCAAGTTAACCGCGCATTTTTGTCGTTGTAAGCAGCGCGGAGCTGCCCGCTAATGCCGACAGCTCCGCTTGTCGCTGCGAATTCCGCGACGGTGACTTACTGCCCGGGCATGTCCGGTGGCGGGGCCTCAAGCGGGTTTGTGACGTGATCGCTCTTAGGAACTCCGCTTGGCGCTATTGGAGATCCGTCGGCCCGGCCTCGCTTCGGTGGCTTCTTGGTACGCTCCCTTCGCTCCGCCTTGATGTCGGCCTCTTCATCGGCGTTCAGGAAGATGCGATCGAGCTCCTTCTCCTCCAGCTCTGGCCTTGGGTCGGCGTGCCGGTCGACCTCTGCGGAATTCCCCTGCCGCCTGCGCCCGGTCCCAACGCTCTGGCCTTCCCATTGGCCCCCACCAACTCCGTTACCGTCTTCCTCATAGTCTTCGGCCAGGTCTTCGAGGAGATCTTCCTCGGTCCGCACGGCGAGGCGATTGACGACGGTGTCCACGCCCGGCACTCCACGCGTGATCACCACCGCCTGTTCAGCCTCGTCGGATGCATTCACCCAGCCGGTGAGCTCCACGATGCCGTCGTCGAGTGCGCCGATATCGATAGCGCGCTCACTGAGGATGGGATCGTTGCGGAATGCTTCGAGCACGCGCTCCTCGAGCTCCTCGGTCGGCTCGAGCGGACGCTCATGGTCGTCGTCGTACGAGCTCTCGTACTCGTCGGCTTCGTCTTCGGTCGTATCGGCAGTCTGCGAGCGACCGAGTTTTTCGCGAATCCGGTCAGTGAGTCCGGCGACTCCGCCGTAGTGTTGAGCGACGACGACTCCGGCGGCGAATCCAGCGAGCGCGCCGAGCGCAATGTAAAGCGCTCCGGTCGCAGTGGATTCTTCATCCTCGTATCTGAAGGGTGACATGTATGTGATCCTGTGGCGAAGGATATTCTCGAAGGATAGCTTAAGCGGGAGCAAGTTAAAGGCCACCCCCCGCCGCGCACTTTTCCGCGAATCCTCGCTCCGCGGGACAGTGTGATGCCAGCAATTATCCGCCTAATCCGCCCGATCCGCCAAATCGCTTTATGACATGTTGACGTTGACACTCCCCGACGGCGCCAAGCGCGAGGTCGAGGACGGAACATTGCCGCGCGATGTGGTTGCCTCAATCGGCTCGCGGCTGCTCCGGGACGCGCTGGCAGTCCAGGTCGATGGAGAAGTGATCGACCTGATTACTCCGCTTCGAAAGGGCGGCGCATTTCGCGTTCTCACGGCAAAAGACGGGACGGCGCTCGACGTTCTTCGCCATTCCGGCGCACACATTCTTGCGACAGCGGTACGGCGCCTCCGGCCTGACGCTAAAATCGGATTTGGCCCAGCCATCGAGGATGGTTTCTATTACGACTTCGAGGTCGAGGAGCCGTTCACGCCCGAGGATCTCGAGGCTTTCGAGACCGAGATGCGGAAGGTCGTGAACGAGAAGTATCCATTCCTTCGCGAAGAGGTGAGCCAGTCGGAAGCGCGAAAGAGATTCGCGGACGATCCACTGAAAATCGAGCGTCTCTCCGAATTCACCGAAGCCGAGATCATCTCTACCTACACCGACGGGCCCTTCATCGATTTGTGCCGTGGGCCTCACGTTCCCGACACATCGTATTTGAAACACTTCAAGCTCCTGCACACGGCCGGGGCTTACTGGCGTGGCGACGAGAAGCGTCAGATGCTGCAGCGCATCTATGCAACTGCCTGGTTCTCGAAGGATGATCTCGACGCGTACCTGCATCGCATCGAGGAAGCAAAGCGGCGCGATCACCGCCTGCTCGGGCAGCAGCTCGATCTCTACTCGACCGATCAGAGGGTTGGGCCCGGGCTGATACTGTGGCATCCGCGGGGTGCGATCATCCGCAATGAGATCGAAACATACGAGCGCGATCTCATACAGCGGCACGGATACGATCTGGTCTACACACCGCACATCGTAAGCGAAAAACTTTTTCAGATTTCGGGGCATCTCGAGAACTTCAAGGAGAACATGTTTGGCGCGATGGACGTGGAGGGTGCGTCTTATCGGCCAAAGCCGATGAATTGCCCAGGGCACATCTGCATCTATCAATCGAAAGCGCGTTCGTACCGCGACTTACCGATTCGGTACGCAGAGTTTGGAACCGTCTATCGGTATGAGCGCAGCGGCGTGCTGCACGGAATGCTGCGAGTCCGCGGCTTTACACAGGACGACGCGCACGTGTTCTGCACGCCGGAGCAGGTGCCGTCGGAGATCGAGCGACTGCTCGACCTGGTTGACGAGATGCTTCGCACTTTCGGGTATCCCTACACGATCGAGCTGGCGACGCGGCCCGACAATGCGCTCGGCAGTCCCGACCAATGGGAGAAGGCGGAGCGGACTCTGGCGGAGGTCATGACGCAGCGGGGCCAGCCGTACGAGCTCGATGTTGGCGGTGGCGCTTTTTACGGACCGAAGCTGGACTTCAAGCTGATCGATGCAATTGGGCGGAAATGGCAGGGGCCGACGGTACAGCTCGACTTCAACCTGCCAGAGCGCTTCGACCTCGAGTACAACGGGGCGGACAACACACCGCATCGTCCGATGATGCTGCACCGCGTTCTCGTCGGATCGATGGAGCGGTTCGTCGGAGGACTGGTTGAGCATTACGCCGGCGCATTCCCTTTGTGGCTTGCCCCGGAGCAGGTGAGAGTGATTCCAATCTCCGAGGAGGCAAAGCACGCTGCGGAGTCAATTGTGGAGCGCCTCAAAGTGCGTGGCGCGCGAGTGCATCTCGACGATCGTTCCGAAACGTTGAATTACCGGATTCGCGAGGCGGAGACGCTCAAGATTCCGTACATGGCGATTGTCGGGAAGCGCGAGGCGGAGAGCGACTCGCT
>JBDSVO010000255.1:0-2501 GCA_039927215.1 Gemmatimonadaceae bacterium | reverse complement strand
GCGCGTCGAGCTGCTCATGAGCCAGACGATGATCGCCGAGGCGAGAACTGGAATCACCGGTCCGCCCGGTACCCTGAACGGCACCGCACCGTCCGCTCTCACGTCACGCCTTTGCAGCTCGATCGTTGCAAGACAGCAGGCGAGGTAAACGAGGAGTGTCAGCAGCACGACAAGCACCGCGAGAGACGCAAAGGTTCCGGTGATCGCGAGGATCGCACAAAGCGCGGCATGCAGCACGATCGCGACATGCGGCGTTCGGTGTCGCTCGTGTATCGCTCCCACGAATCGAGGGAGGAGGGCGTCGCGTCCCAGCGCGTACGGCATCCGTGGCGCGGCGAGCATGTCGCCCGCCACGTAACCGAAGGTGGAGATCATCGCTCCCACCAGCACCAGGAGCTCGCCTGCCCTGCCGAGGACCCGTTTCGCGGCTGCGGCAAGCGGGGCCTGTGTGTTGGTCGCCAGCTCCACTCCAAGAATGCCCTGAGTGACTATCTGAAGCGCGATGTAGAGAATTGTCGTGATCGCGAGCGCCGCGAAGATCGATTGCGGCACTGTCCGGGCGGGGTTCTTCACCTCACCGCTGGGCGTCAACGCTGACTCGACGCCCATGAAGGCGAAGATGAGAATCACGGTGGTGCGGGCTGTATCACTTGCGCTTGGCATTCCCGGCCAAGCCAGATTCGCCCCCTGAACTGCGAATGCCCCGAACACGATGAGCACCAGAATCGGCACCAGTTTTCCCGCGGTCACGGTCTGGACTATCCCGCTGCCGAATTTCACTCCGCGGATATTTATCCAGGCGAGCGCGGCGTAGAGGAGAACGAGAATCGCGGTGCGCGCCACAGTAGTGCCGACAACAGGGAGCATCTGAGCCAGCGAATCGATGAAGACGTTCGCGACCGAAGCGCTGGCAAGGATCATCGACATCCAGAGGCCCACCGCCACCATGAACCCGACGTACTGGCCGAACGCAACCTCCGCGTACGCGTACGTGCCACCGGAAAGCGACACGCGGCTACCTGCGTCCGCAAAGCAGAGAACGATCAGGCCCATTGCGACGGCGCAAATTACGTAGACGATTGGCGCCGCGGCGCCGACCTTTGCGGCGACGAGCGCCGGAAGGACGAATATCCCCGCCCCAATCGTGTAGTTGATTATCCCGGCAGTGAGACCACGGAAGCCGACAGCGCGAATGAGTCCTTCCTCTTTCACCTGGTCTCCTGTTTCACTGTCAGCCGCGCGTTGGCATCCGCCCTCGCCCGCACGCGAATCGCAGCGCGTCTCGCGTTCACTGACAATGCCTCCACTTTTTTCACTTCGGCCGTGAGCTTTACTCCCGGGGCCAAGTCACGGTTGAGGCCTTTCTCGAGCTGCTCTGTCCCCTTCTGGACGATGTCTCCGACGGACCATCTCGCGTTCTTCCGGAAGTAGTCGCGAACCTCATCGTGCTTCAGCCACTCGAAGCCACTCACCAGAAGATTCGCGGAGCCGGCGTCGTAGTCGAGATCGGGAACGAACAACTCATTGGTTGCGGGATTGTATTTCGGAGTGCCGATGAAATAGATGCGGCCGGCAACAGTTCCGCGAAATTCCAGCTCGAGCGCAAGGCGTCCTCCACCGATGCCGAAGAGTCGCACGTGCCTCACTACGAGGGTCTGCCCCTTTCCTTCAACGATCTTGCCGACGAGCGCTTTCTCGAGCAAGCGGGTCGCGAGCGCGTAATCGACGACTCCTTCCATCAGAATGTGCAGGCCGTCTCCAACGGCTGATGGAAGCAGCGGAGGAAGCGAAGTCTCGACCGTTGCGGGCTGCTTGCCGGTGACCACGCGCGGCGATGCAGAGAATCCGAGCGCGGTGGCAAGTGTGCGTTTCGCACCGACGGTCTCGCCCATGCGCACTGCGCTGGGATTGATCACAAGCCACACGCTGTCGGTCAGCGGGATCGGCCGCTGCAGGAGATGCCACCAACCCTCGAAACGGCTGCGAATGTCGATCGCTGCGATTTTCCGATCGATCATCCCCCGCTTGTCATTCAGGAGATTCCGCGTCGCGTCTATGACCCGGCCCGTGACACTGATGTTGAACACTGTCACCCGGCACTTGTCCCTGTTGGCGCTGGTCAGCGGCTGGACGTCCGCGATTCGCGTCTTGCCGCGGAGCTGCCACCCCTGCGTGATGCTGAGCGCCGAGGTTATCTCGATTCGCGCGCGCGGCTTCTCGCCGCCAATGCCGCAGGAGCCACTGACCTCGCCAACAACGGGCGGCTTGTACCAGCCCTTGCCCGCGTAGTGAACGACTGCCGTCAGGTGTGCAACCTGTCCGTTGAGCGAAACCTTGAAGGGATCCCGGATCGCCTCGAACGCAACGTGCATTCGCGGCTGGCCCGGTATTGCGTGTCTTTCGTTCAGGTTGCCGAACTTCCTCGGCACCGCCTTTTCCAGCGCCTGCACTACGGGCGAGAGATCGTACGTAAGAGGAATGTCGAGAGTGGACGTCGGCAG
>JBDSVO010000254.1:0-7004 GCA_039927215.1 Gemmatimonadaceae bacterium | reverse complement strand
GGGTCGGCAATAACATTCATTCCCGACAAGACCAAGAAGGGGAGAGTGAAGCCGATCGTTGGAACGGTCACCGCCTCGGGGCTCACCGTTCCCTACATTGTCGCCGAGGGTCAGAGCAAGCATCCCCTGCGTCTCGACATGAAGCGGGAATCGAGCTGGTAGCTCACGAATCCGCTCGCCGGCGTGTTTTTGTGGAAAACACACTGGCCCACAGTTTGATATTTTATTTGCCGGCGCCGCACCGCTCCTGAATTTTTTCTTTGCCACGTGCAGGAAAGATTCTGGAGTTGTGCGGCGCGCCACATTTTGGCTGCCCGCTTCCCGAATCTCGTCACTGTTGGCCTATCGCGGCGAACGCTCCCGCTTCGGGAAGTAACGGACGCCGTCCATTCCCTCGAAATCCTGATCCTGCGTCCAGATCGTTGCGCTGTGTAATCGCGCGATCGCAACGATTACGCTGTCGGCTAGCGGCAGCCTGAGCTCCCTACCCAACCGAGCTGCTTCGAGCGCGAGGTCCGCATCGAGGTCGACGACCACGCCTTGTCGCATTTGACCAACCACATCGAGGGCTGCGTCTTCGCCTTTCTCTCTCAGCATTCGCTTGAACACTTCGAGGAGGCAGATCGAAGGAACGACGAGCCGCTCAACCGCGAGAATTGCGGGCTCGAATGCGCGTGCGTTCGGTCCGCCGTCTACGTACTCGAGCCATCCCGAAGAATCGACGACGTTCGCAGTAACGGCGGCGCCACTCGCCGCAGGTCGGCGCAGCCGCCCATCACGAACGGCCATCACACCCGATCTGCGTCTCTCTCTATTTTCGATCCGACCCCTGCATAAGCCCCACGCAGCTCCCGAAGCGATCGGACGGGAATGAATCGAAGCTGACCATTGTAGACCATGACCTGAAGCTTCTGACCGGGCCGGATGTGCAGCGAGTCGCGGGCCTCGCGGGGAATAACAACCTGAAACTTTGGCGAAACGGTAACGGTAGCGATATCGACCTCGATCGATTGAGAATTCGTATGACGAAGGTTAGGTGGAATACCCGGCGTGCGCAATCCCCAGCGGACGCGCACCGCCGCTCCAACGGCCCTGATTCGGCAACGGGGTCTCGCCACACAAGATTCTTACAGTATTCGTACTCACTTTCCCACCTGCGCCGACTCAATTTCAACGTCCGCGACTATTTCGCAATCCAATCAAAAGACCCATGACAAATCGCAGAGATTTCCTGAAGAAGGGCGGCATTCACTAGCTTGTCGGACGTTGTATGACCACTGCACTTCGGAGTATCAACCCGGGCAAGGAACGTAGATGGCAATCGATCGCGCATCGTTCGTGACAGGTAATGACCCCAAGCTCCGCGAGGTTGGGCTCGCGCTGCTCAGGATCATCCTCGGCGTGGTGTTTTTTGCGCACGGCTACCTCAAGTTCTTCAAGATGGGGATGGACGGAGTCGTCGGCTTCTTCACGAGCCTGGGAATACCGGCCCCCGCAGTTGCCGCGTGGGGTGTCACAATTCTCGAGATGATCGGTGGACTCGCCCTGATACTCGGCATTTTCACGCCGGTGCTCGGAGTCTTGTTCGCGATCGAGATGGCCGGCGTGCTTCTTACTGCGAAGCGTGGCCAGGGGTTTTTCGCACCGAAGGGCTACGAGTTCGAGCTTACGCTTCTTGTTGCAAGTCTGGCGCTCGCACTCAGTGGACCGGGGGCTTTCTCGCTCGACAAGATGTTTCGGCGTCGAAGGTGACAGCCGCATCCTAGCGGTCAGTCTCCGGCGAGCGGTATGATTGCGGCACTCCTTACCGGAACCGCCATGTCCCGAAATCCCGCGCAGCGACGCCTGCTGTTCGCCGCCGCTCTCCTCCTCGCCTGCACTCCGGCCACTCCGGGTACACCGCCGACACCGGTTGCGCAGAATTCCGCCTCTAGTGCTGGCCCGCCGCAGCAGTACACGATGGAGGACTTCTACGCCAATACGTCGTACCAGGGGGCGTCGTGGTCGTCAGATCGCAAACACATCCTCGTATCGTCCAATGCGACGGGAATCTGGAACGTGTACGCCATCCCGGCGGCAGGAGGCGCGGCTGTTCCACTCACCCAGTCGACGACTCAGTCCATCTACTCGCGCGGGTACTTTCCGAACGACGACCGGATCCTGTACTCGAGTGACCAGGGAGGAAATGAGCTCACTCACGTTTACGTGCGTAATCCCGACGGTACGGTCCGTGATCTCACACCGGGCGCAAAGGTCAAGGCGAGCTTTGAAGGCTGGGCAGGCGACGACAAATCGTTCTTTGTCGCAACGAACGAGCGTGACGAGCGCTACTTCGACATCTACGAGATAGCTGCTGATGGCTACGCGCGCACTCTGCTCTACCAGAACACGGCAGGATTCGATCTGGGGCCGATATCGCGCGACAAGCGGTACATCGCGCTCGCCAAGTCCCGGACAACATCCGACTCCGATATCCATCTTTACGACGTCCGCGCAAAGACGACCAGGAACATCACGGCGCACAGCGGCTCGGTCAGCAACTCACCCGCTGATTTCTCGCCCGACGGATCGAAGCTCCTGTTCATCTCGAACAGCAGCGGCGAATTCTCCTCGCTTCGCGCATACGACATTGCCACCGGCTCTCAAACGCCGGTCTACGAGCAGAGCTGGGACATCATCGGCGCGGATTACTCGAAGGGCGGAAAGTATCTCGTCGTCTACGTAAACGACGACTCACGATTCGCGGCACGCGTGCTCGATGCGGCGACGTTGAAGCCCGTCACACTTCCGGGAATGCCTACCGGACTCGTGCGCGGTGTGAGCATCTCGTCAGATGATTCCGGTCTCGCTTTCTATGCCAGCGACGGTAGCACACCGAGCGACCTCTATTCCGCCAGCATCGGCGTGGCTCCCGTGCGCCTGACCAATGCGCTCAACGCAAAGATCCGTCGCGATGATCTCGTGGTACCGAAGGTGGTTCGCTTCAAGTCCTACGATGGCGTCGAGGTGCCGGGCGTTCTCTACGTTCCGCGTCCGGCGTCTTCACAGCGGAAGGCTCCGGCAATCGTGCTCGTTCATGGAGGCCCGGGCGGCCAGGCTCAGGTCGGCTATTCCGCCCTGACGCAGGCACTCGTGAATCATGGGTACGTCGTCTTCGACATCAACAACCGCGGCAGCTCGGGCTATGGCAAGACGTTCTACGCCATGGACGACAGGAAGCACGGCGAAGCGGACCTCGGCGACGTCGTTGCGAGCAAGCAGCTGCTGATCGCCACCGGAGTCGTCGATCCGAACCGCATCGGAATCATGGGCGGCAGTTACGGCGGCTACATGGTTCTCGCCGCGCTCACGCTCCAGCCCGATGCCTTCAAGGCTGGAGTGGACCTGTTCGGAATCTCCAACTGGATGAGAACTCTCACCAACATTCCACCGTGGTGGGAATCGTTCCGCGAATCGCTCTTCGCCGAGATGGGCGACCCGAAGACAGACAGCGCTCGGCTCCGCAGGGTGTCGCCGCTCTTCAACGCGGAGAAGATCAAGGTTCCGCTGATGGTGATGCAGGGCGCGAACGATCCGCGGGTTCTGAAAGTCGAATCAGAGGAGATAGTGGCCGCTGCGAAAAAGAATGGCGTTCCCGTAGAGTACGTCATCTTCCCCGACGAAGGGCACGGCTTCGTCAAGAAGGAGAACCAGATTCGGGGATACACGGCCGTCATCGCGTTCCTCGATCGCTATTTGAAAGGAGCGACTAAATAGCAAGTCAGACGCGGGCATCGAACGCTATCAAGTGACCCGCTCGCGCGTAGTCCAGGATAAGTGCGTCGCAGGTAACGAGTACCGCGTTTCGCCGCCGCGCTTCGCTGACGATGAACCGGTCTGCGGGATCCTTGTGTGGCCGTCCGTCCTTTCTGCGAACCCATTCGGGAAGCGACGTCGCATCGATCGCTAGCGACGAATTCATCGGGATGATCCTGATTCCCGGATACCGCGCCTGATCGCGAACCCAGGACCGCAGATCTCCCGATATCAGCAGCTCGCCTTTCTGGATCTTCAAAGCGATCTCCCACACCGATGCGGCCGAGGCGATCAGTCGCCGCTCGCGTGCGGCCTGCTCGATCGAACGCGCGGCGGCCTTTTTGAACCGCGACGCAGCATCGCGGCCGCCGCTCGCCCAAACCCAGATGTGGGTGTCCAGGACGAGTGGCGGCGCGTCGAGATCAAAGGTCAGCACCTTCGTCCCAGTCCGGGGAAGTCGGCGAGACTATGTCTCCCGTGACGTTGAAGAATCCAGCGCCGCGCCCGATGAAAGGCTGGTTGGCGGCTTCGAGGACGGGTACCAATCGTGCGACCGGCTTGTTGTGTTTCGTGATGACGAACTCCGTGCCCTTCTGTCGCACCTGGTCCATCAAAGCGAGGCAGTTCGCCTTGAAGTCCGCAGCCTGGACAACCGTTCCGCGGAGAGTCGCGATGCTCAAGGTTTCGCCGAAGCGGTACTTGCGAACGGCCTCTTCACGGACCTTGGCGGATGGAGTTTGACGCGGTTTTCGGGGCATGTCGGGATGTACTGAAGATGAGGACCATAATAGTGGTCATAATCTAGCACGTGCTTCTTGGACTGTCAGGGGTCGAAAACCCAGCGCTTTATCTGAACCGCTCCATCAATTTCTGCAGCGCACCGTTCCCTGGACACAGCTGCTCGTAGGGCACGTCGACGAGCGGCGTCGCGACGGTCTTTGCCACTGCGTGCATGTCCTGACCGTTCTCGTCGATGAACAGCAGGCCCGTTGCCACTTCGCCGCGCTTCTGACAGGCGCGCACGTGAGTGTAGGCGGCCTCGCGACTTGTCGGGTCGTATCCCTGGGGAGTTTTGCGAAACCGCACGGTGCTTCCATCGTGCATCGTCACGACCGTTACGGCCGCGTCGGTTTGCGGGGCTAACACCTCACGCCGCAGCGGAACGAAATCCGCCTCCACGACTTCCACCTCGTGCTCGCGTGTAAACTTGTAGCTCTTCGTCGATCCTTCGTGGTCATTGAAGGTGACGCACGGAGAGATGATGTCGACGAGCGCCAGACCGTTGTGTGCGAGTCCAGCCTTGAGAATGGGAACGAGCTGCCCCTTGTCGCCGGAAAAGCTCCGCGCCACGAACGTCGCACCGAGTGTCAGAGCCAACAGCACGGGATCGATCGGCGGCTGCAGATTCGCTTCGCCCTTCTTGGAAGTCGAGCCAATGTCAGCCGACGCCGAGAACTGGCCTTTCGTGAGGCCGTACACTCCGTTGTTGTCGATCAGGTAGAGCATGCGGACGTTGCGCCGAATGGCATGCGACAACTGTCCGAGGCCGATCGAAAGCGAGTCGCCATCGCCGGAAATTCCGATGTAGATGAGATCCCGATTTGCGGCGTTTGCACCCGAGGTCACCGACGGCATTCGGCCATGCACGCTGTTGAAGCCGTGCGATTGTCTCATGAAGTACGCAGTCGTCTTCGACGAGCATCCGATACCGCTCATCTTCGCGGCGCGATGGGGCGGCAGCGCCAGCTCCCAGCACGCCTGCACAAGCGCGGCGGTCACAGAATCGTGGCCGCAGCCGGCGCACAGCGTCGACATTGCGCCCTCGTAGTCGCGCACCGTGAACCCGAGCGTGTTCTTGCGCAGGCCGGGATGGCGAACCGGCGGCTTGGTGATGGAAGTCACGCGGCCACCTGCGCCATGTGGCTCGTAACCGCGTTTACGACGACTTTCGCTGTAAGCGGCATGCCGCCGTAATCGAGCACGGGCACCATCGAGTCGCGCGGCGTCCCTGTTTCGATTGCCAGCAGCGAGCGCAGCTGCGCGTCGCGGTTCTGCTCGACGACGAACACCTGCGAGTGCGAATCGAGAAACGCCTTGACCGATTCGCTGAAAGGAAACGCTCTAATGCGCATATAGTCGGCAACGAGTCCCTGCTCACGCAGGCGGTCGATCGCTTCGAGAACGGCGGCGTGACAGCCACCGAGCGAGACAATGCCGAGATTGGCGTTCTCCTGCAGGCGCAGCTCCGGCGCCGGCACAACGTTGGCCGCACCGGCGAATTTGCGAGCGAGCCGGTCGAGTACTTCCTGGTATGCGTCAGAGTCTTCCGTGTATGCGCCATGTTTGTCATGACCGGAGCCGCGCACGAAGTACGCGCCTTTCGGGTGCACGCCGGGGATGGTGCGCGGAGCGATTCCATCCTCATCCTCGCAGAAGTAGCGCGAGAACTGCTTCACGTTCTCCAGCTCCTCGGCGCCCAGAACCTTTCCGCGATCGGGGCGGTAACTGTCGTCCCATGTGAGTCGCTTGCACATCCAGTCATTCATGCCGATGTCGAGGTCGCTCGCAACGAACACCGGTGTCTGAAACCGTTCGGCGAGATCGAACGCGGTAACGCTCAGGTAGAAGCATTCTTCCGGATTGCAGGGGAAGAGGACGATGTGCTTGGTGTCACCATGTGACGCGTACGCGAGCGACATCAGGTCGCCCTGCTGAGTGCGCGTCGGCATTCCGGTGGACGGGCCAGTGCGCTGAATATCGTAGAAGACCGCGGGAATCTCCGTGTAGTACGCGAGTCCGATGAACTCCTGCATGAGCGAAATGCCCGGGCCTGCCGTATTGGTGAATGCGCGCGCGCCAGCCCATCCGGCGCCTATCGCGATGCCCGCCGCCGCGAGCTCGTCTTCCGCCTGAATGATGCAGTAGCGGGACAGACCCGTCTCGGGATCGGTGCGAAACTTCTCGCAGAATCCCTTGAAAGCTTCCATCAGCGAAGTGGACGGCGTGATGGGATACCACGCTCCGACCGTCGCGCCCGCGTACACGGCGCCGAGTCCCGCCGCGGTGTTGCCATCGATGATTATCGACTCGCTTGTCGCGTTCATCTTCTCGAGATGAAACGGCAGCGGACATTCGTAGTTCGCCTTCGCGTAATCGTAGCCGAGCCTGATCGCGGTGTTGTTGGCGTCGAGCAGTCTCTTCTTTTTCGA
>JBDSVO010000253.1:0-5284 GCA_039927215.1 Gemmatimonadaceae bacterium | reverse complement strand
GCGCTGAATCCCGTTTTCACGGTTGGCGACCAGGTGGCGGAAGTCGTCCGGATACACGGCCACGGCTCCCGCAAGGATGCCTGGGTGCGCGCCGTTGAGATGTTGGCGCTGACGGGAATTCCTGACCCCGAAGAGCGTGCCGGCCAGTATCCGCATCAGCTATCCGGTGGAATGCGTCAGCGCGTGCTGATTGCGATGGCCCTCGTGATGAACCCCGCGCTCGTGATCGCGGACGAGCCCACGACAGCGCTGGACGTGACGATTCAGGCGCAAATTCTCGAGCTCCTCGTTGACCTTCAAAAGAAGTTCGGCACGTCAATCCTGATGATCACTCACGACCTTGGAGTGGTTGCAGAGACGGCTTCGCGCGTCGTCGTCATGTACTGCGGAGAGGTTGTCGAAGAGGCTGACGTCGAGACTTTGTTTGCGGCAGCTCATCATCCTTACACGGAAGGGCTGATGCAGGCGATGCCTCAGCTCGGTGAGCCGCGCGCGCGGCTCAATGTGATTCCGGGGTCCGTGCCGCCTCCAACCGATTGGCCATCGGGATGTCGCTTTCGTGATCGCTGTCCCTATTCGTGGGAGCTGTGCGAACAGCAGCATCCTCCCCTTTATCAGATTTCGGCAACACACACGGCACGCTGTCACCTCGCGATAGAGCCGGAGCGGAGAGCGCATCCTCATCCGCCTCTCGTCGAGCAGCTCGGAGTACAGGCCTGATGACCGAAGCAAGCCAGCCGAGCTGGATGACGGACACGCGCGAGCGTATTGAAGCCATCGACAGCGGGAGAACGAGCATGAAGTCCGGCCCGCTTCTCTCGATAAGAAATCTGAGCAAGCATTTCCCGATCAAACGAGGCCTGCTCGGTCGCACCGCCGGTCAAGTGCGCGCCGTAAACGATGTCTCGTTCGACATCGGCCGTGGCGAGACATTGAGTCTCGTCGGCGAATCGGGGTGCGGCAAGACAACAACAGGGCGCGCAATTCTCCGCCTCATCGAGCCAACCGACGGTCGTGTTGACTTCGACGGGCGCGACATCCGTCGACTCAATGGCTCTGACCTCCGCGCAATTCGGCGGGAGATGCAGATCATTTTTCAGGATCCGGTTTCATCGCTCAACCCGCGAATGACCGTTGGCGCCGCGATCCGCGAGGGAATCAAGATCCATCGGCTCGCCGAAGGAGAAGCGGCGGACGCGATCGTAAAACGATTGCTCGAGGAGGTCGGTCTTCGCGGAGAATACGCGACGCGCTATCCACATGAGTTTTCAGGCGGCCAGCGACAGCGAATCGGCATCGCCCGCGCTCTCGCGGTCGAGCCCCGCTTCATTGTCTGCGACGAGCCGGTATCGGCTCTCGATGTCTCTGTTCAGGCGCAGGTCATCAATCTTCTGAGAGATCTCCAGCGCGACCGGCAGCTCACCTACCTTTTCATCGCCCACGACCTGTCGGTAGTGAAGCACATGTCCGATCGCGTCGCGGTGATGTATCTCGGAAAGATCGTGGAGCTGGCGCCGGCCGAAGATTTGTACCGCGAGCCCATGATGCCGTACACGCAGGCGCTGCTTTCCGCCGTGCCGGTGCCGAACCCAACAATCAGGAAAGAGCGGATTCTGCTGCAGGGCGACGTTCCTTCACCTGCGACGCCACCTTCCGGCTGCGTATTTCATCCGCGCTGCCACCATCCCGCAAAGGATGCCGCGTGCGCGAAAATCGTCCCACCGCTCGAGCAGAAGGCGCCCGGACACTTCGTCGCGTGTATCAAGCAACCACCCACAGAGGTGACGTGGGCACAGCAGCAGGAAGCTGGCGGGGTGAATCCGCCGGTGAAGTATCTTCCCGTCGTCGAACAGCTCTCGCGTTCAAACAACTAGACCCCTCAATCGGCAGGCAACCATGACCGACAAGTCAGTCTTCGAGCAGCCGCAGAGTGGCAGTGTAGCAACGGACTCGCCCCCGTCCGGGTTGGAGCAATGGACGGGCGACCGGAAATTCTTTGGACATCCGCGCGGACTGTCCACGCTCTTCTTCACTGAGATGTGGGAGCGGTTCTCCTACTACGGGCTTCGTCCGCTGCTCGTGCTGTTCATGTCGGCCACCGTAATGAACGGCGGTTACGGATTCGATCGAACCACGGCGTCAGCAATCGTCGGGATCTACGGCGCGTTCGTCTACCTCATGTCGCTGCCTGGCGGGTGGGTCGCGGACCGCCTCCTGGGACTGCGACGCGCGATTTTCATCGGAGCTTGCCTCATCTCCTCGGGGCACATCTGCATCGGCTTGTCCGGACTTCTCGGTCAGAGTGCCGGCAAGATTCCTTTCTTCCTCGGCCTCATTCTAATCGTCTGCGGAACCGGACTCCTCAAGCCCAACATCTCCGCCATTGTCGGCGACTTGTACCCGGAAGGTGGCGCGCGGCGAGACGCCGGATTCTCGATCTTCTACATGGGAATCAACGTCGGTGCTTTCCTGGGTCAGCTCGTGACCGGCTACCTGGGCGAGCAGGTGGATTGGCACATCGGAATGGGCGCCGCCGGCGTCGCAATGCTTCTTGGTCTGGCGAACTACGCTCTCCGGGCAAAGAAAACACTCGGTCCCATCGGGATGGCCCCGACGCGCGATCCGGACCCGGCTGTTCAAGCGAGACAGGAGCGGACGGTCAAGACGTTCGTGATCAGCTTTATCAGCGCGGTGGTACTGCTGTTCGTTCTGACTGCCTCCGGTGCAATCGAGCTCGACCCGTCGGGCATCGCGAAATACATGACGTACGCAATGGTCACGATGGCCGCCGGCTTTTTTGCCTTCGTCTTCATTATGGGGAAGCTGTCGACCGAGGAGAAGAAGCGAGTCGCGGTGATCGTGGTGCTGTTTGTTTTTGCGGCAATCTTCTGGTCGGCATTCGAGCAGGCGCCGACTGCGCTAAACCTTTTCGCTCGCGATTTCACCGACCGGAACGTGGGTGGATTCCAGGTTCCGGCGACGTGGTTTCAGTCGGTCAATCCGCTTCTGATCATCCTCTGCGCGCCGTTGCTGGCAGCTCTCTGGGTTGGATTGGCGAAGCGTGGCGGCGATCTCTCTGCGCCAGCGAAGTTTTCGCTGGGACTCTTTCTCGCCGGCCTCGGCTTCCTGATCATGATCTTTGCGGCCAAGCAGATTGTGGCGAGCGGAGGAACGGTTCTCGTTTCGCCGTGGTGGCTGGTGGGCAGTTACTTCTTCCAGTCCGTTGGCGAGCTTTGCCTGAGCCCGGTTGGCCTCTCGTCGATGACGAAGCTGTCGCCGAGGAAATATGTCGGGCAGATGATGGGCATCTGGTTCCTCGCGTCAGCGCTTGGCAATCTGATCGGCGGCCGGGTCGGAGGCCACGTCGATCCGGAGAAGCTCGATCAAATGCCGCAGCTCTTCACGACCACGACGTTGTCATTGATGATCGCCGCGGGGGTTTGTGCTCTGCTCATAGTGCCAATCCGTCGTATGATGCGGGACGATACCAACCCTTTGACCTGATTATGGCGGAGTGCTTCACTGATAAGTGAAGCACTCCGCCCAAGTCCTACGGCCAGTTGAAAATGCTCGTTGGAATCGCGCGCTCACGGTTTCGAGCGACGTCGCCGGGCTCTTTCCAGAACATCCGCGTAAAGTTGTGACTCGTGATGCGCGCGGACCATTTCGCACCGTAACTCGGGTTGATTGGGAACACGATGTCCAGGCGCCACAGACTCTGCGACTTCGGCGGTACTGATGCGAGCACGCTGAGTCCGGCAGAGTATTTCACCCCGGTCGAAGTTCCGAACGGAGCATCACCTTCCCAAAGCTGCCCCGTGTTCATGAACGGAGCGACACCCACGGATGCGAATTGCTTCAATCGACCGAGGAAGATGCGGTCCTCTACGCGGGTCACGAGGCGACGCCCGCCCGCGAGTGTCGACCGTCCATATCCCAACGGGCCCCCATTCTTGTCCGCAAGCGACAGCTGAAACGGAATCCGTTGCCGCCAACCGGCGCTCCATTCGGCGTCAACGACAACTGTGTGACGAGGCTTCGGCCTGGCATACACAACAGCGCGGCCGCTTGCCAGAATGCCATCCCACTCATCCTGATCCTCCGGCATCCTCCCTTCGGCGAGCACTTCCATTCCGCCGAATAGGCTTGGCGTCCCGTATCCGGCGTAGAGGTCCGACGAGACAAACATGTCGTGACCGCCGCCACCAATTGCTTCAATCCCGCGTCCTACGAGCGTGCCTATCTCGAAGCCATTTCGAACGTCCTGGAATCCGTCCAGCGACTCGAACCCCGAGACCTGCATGAACCGAATGTTGCGAAGACCGAAAAGTGCGTTGATTCGAGTGGTTCGGTGAGACGTATATCTGCCCGAGAGCGGAGTTCCTTCGATCTGCTCGAACACGCGTGTGGGAAGGAGCACGAAGGGGATGCTTCCAGGCAATTCACGCTCCCAGGACGCGGATGCTCCAACAAGCGCCAGCCGACCAGGTGGTCCGATTCGCACTACGCCACCAAGGTCGCCGTATGCCCGCGCGAAAGGCAGAAAAAGCGATGGGCCGTCCGTGCGCCGAAATCGGGCGTATCCATCGCGTGATCCGGCAGTCGTTCGCCATGAGAATCGCTGCAGATCAGTCAGAAATGGATGACTCAATTCAGCCCCCCAATCCTCGCCCCGTTCGCGCCGGCCGAAGTCTGCGTGTAGCTGGTAGGGTTTCCCGAGCACCTGATAGTCGGCGAGCCTGACTACGAAAGCGTCGGGAAAGTCCGCATTGTATCTCCAATCGGTGGAGAGACTGATTGCCTGCCCCATCAGGTTTGCTTCGCCAATTCTGAATCCTCGCGCGTACGGCGGCTGGCTCGAGCCCCCGCCGCCGAGAATCAGCGAGACTTCGTCAACCGTCACCACAGAAATCGAGACCGTGCCGTTCGCATCTGGAAACGCCAGCACCGAGGCGTCGGCAAGGTATGGTTGTGCGCGAAGGATACGCTGCGACTCGGTGCGCCTTAGCTCCGTGCACGGTCCGCCGGGCTCGAGCGCAAGAAACCGCTCGATGATTCCCGGCGTAGTCGTCGCGTGCAGGGACGTGACTAGGCGCGCAAGCCGCTGCTGCACCTTTGACCCGATAATCTCGAATGGCGGCCGCGTATGCACTTCGATGCGGCTTATTGTCTGGCCCTTGCAGGTAACCGGCAGTGGTTCCAGACTTTGACCATCGAGCTGTAACGGCAACATCAGCGTCACAGCGAAGGCGATCAGAACAATTGGAGTTCTCAACGTGTCATC
>JBDSVO010000252.1:0-8470 GCA_039927215.1 Gemmatimonadaceae bacterium | reverse complement strand
GAGCGTACGTGCAGTATCTAGGCGGCGACCTGGCGCTTCTGTCGCGACTCGAGCGCGAGTTTGAAAGCACGGTCGACGCCGTGCTTCGCATCCGCGACAGCGCGACGCTGCTGCGCGAGAACGCCGTGTTGCAGTCGGCGATCGCGCTCCGCAATCCCTACGTCGATCCACTGTCGCTGCTGCAGATCGTTCTGCTGCGACGGAAGCGCGAGCTGGATGCTGACGAAGAAACTCGTGAGGCCGTGGACGCCGTGCTTGCGACTACGTTAAGCGGGATCGCGCAGGGACTGAGGAATACTGGTTAGGCGGCCGTCGAAGCCTCGGCTAAGGATTTACTCTCAGCGTATCTACGTTGACAAGCATCGCTTGGAGCGCGGCCGAAACTCGCGGACTCACACTCGGCTGAACGCGACCGCCGAGGCACTTCCCGAGAAATTCTTCAGTCGCGCGGTTCACTGCGAGCGCGGTTTCGCTCTCGCCGAATCCATGGCCTTCGTTCGCGGCGAGGAGATATGTCACAGGGATCTGCCTTCGATTCAGCGCCAATGCCATTCTGTCGGCTTGAGGTTTGGTAACTCGCGGATCATTCGCGCCCTGGAAAATCAGTAGCGGCGCGCGCGCGGAATCGGCCCGGAAGAGCGGGGAATGCGCTAGCATGTCTGCCCTGTCTTCAGCGTTGCGCGGGTCACCGACGAACGGATACCACGAACGCGGCAGAAACGGTCGCCACGAAGGCGGAAACGATTCGAGCAGTGTGACGAGGTTGCTCGTCCCGGCATAGTCGACCGCGCAAGCGAATTTATCGGGGGTGAACGTGAGTCCGACCAGGCTGGCATATCCTCCGTAGCTCCCACCCATGATCGCAACCCGTGTGCTATCGATGATCCCTTTTCCAGCCAGGTACTTCACACCATCGAGCAGGTCGGTGTGCATCGCTCGGCCGAACTGTTTCTTCGCGCCGCGCGCGAAGCGTTTTCCATATCCCGTTGTGCCGCGATAGTTGGCGGTGAGCACTGCGTAGCCGCGATTCGCGAGCAGCTGCACGTCCGAGCGGAACTCCCATTTGTCTCTGTCGCCCCAAGGGCCGCCATGCACGAGGACAACAAGCGGAAGGCCGCTTTCGGCCCGGCCCGGTGGAAGGGTCAGATAGCCGTGTATCGTCAGTCCGTCGCGCGCGGTATACGAGATTGGTTTCATCTGTGCGAATCGATACGCTTTCAGTCCCGGACGCGGCTCATAGAATTGTTCGAGGCGGCCCGAGTCTCTCGAGTAGAGGTAGGTGATCGCCGGTTGCGTTGGCTTGTGCAGGGTAACAACCCAGCGCGATCTATCGAGCGTGCCGCCTCCCAGCTCGACGACTCCGCCACCGACGCTCCTGGTCGCATAGAGAAGCTTCCTCATGTCGGGAGTCTTCGGATACAATCGCGCCGTGTCGCTGATGTAGCGCGTCATCAGCAGCTCTCCCGTGGCGTCATCGAAAAGGATTTGGTCGACGTCCGCCTCGCTGACTGGATCGCTGTCGATCACAGTCTCATTCCCCGTTGAGAGGTCGATCAGAACAAGGCGCGACAAGTCGGTGCCTTCGTTGCTCGTCGCATACAAACGACCGTCGGACGCAAATCGCAGTGGCGTGATCCGATCTTCCACCGCGTACGTTTTCACTTTGCGCCACGCGGCAGACTCGGAGGCACGTGCATAGAGCTGGTAGTGACCGGTCGAATCCACGGCGTACGCTGCTCGCACCCGGTTCTTCTGATCGGCGACGTAGCCGAGGAACGTGCCCGGATTCTCGGCGGCAATCTCGAGCGCGCCCGTTGCGAGATTGACGCGGTAGGCGTCGGCGAGAGAAGGATCGCGTTTGTTGAGGGTGATGATCGCGACGTCAGGAGTCCGCGCCGGGAGGGCAAGCACCTCGACTTCGACATTCTTGAAAGGTGTCAGATCCCGCACGCTGTTCGACGTATCGGCGGTGTTCGCTACATATAGATGGTAGTTCTCATCTCCACCGCGGTCCTGAATCCAGAGGATCCGTTTGCCGTCACCAGACCACCAGTAAGTCCCGATCGATCGCACTGAGTCGCGTGTCACCGTACGCTCGTCTGGCGAGCCGATCCGCCGCACAAAGACGTTCTGGCGGCCGTGCCAGCTCTTGGTGTAGGACAGCCATCGTCCGTCCGGCGATATCCCGCCCCACTGCATTACCGGCGCTTCGTAGAGCGCTTCGAGTGGAATTAGATCTGGAAGTGAGTCAAGCCCGTGCTTCGCCGGCCTTTGCAGCGTAACCGTGTTATCGGCGGGAATCGAAGGCGCGTATCGAAGCGGTGTCGCCGCGTAGGTCGCAGCGCATGCGAGGCCCAGGCAAAGCCGACGTGCGAGTGTCATTTGAAACCTTTGTATGATCTCAAGGTTGACACAGGAATAGGCAAAAGGGTTCTGGCGGCCGGGCGGGAAGAGCTACGCGCGCGCCGGCCGCCGCTGCACAAACGATTCGGCCTCCACTCCGTCGGTGCTCCATCTCTTCTTCATCGCATCTGCCACACGTTCTGCCGATTCCTGCGGGGCTATTGCGACGATTGTCGGGCCGGATCCACTGAGCGTGGCACCGTAAGCTCCCGCCGCACAGGCCGCGTCATTCACACCCGCTAGCCCGGGTACAAGCGCGGCACGGTAGGGCACGTGCAGCTCGTCGTCGAGTGCGACCCGAAGCAGAGCGCCGTCACCGCTTACCAGCCCATGGGCAAGCGCGGCGCCCTTTCCAGCTGCTCTCACGGCGATGTCGTGAGAAACCTCACGCGGCAGGATGGCGCGGGCTGCCGACGTCTCAATTGTAAAAGGTGGAATGATGAAGATGAATGCGAGATCAGAATGCACGGGCAACGGAGCGAACTCCCATCGGCTCGCGCCGACGCTGTTGTCGGGAACTGCCAGGATCGCGCCGCCAAACACTGCGGGGCCGACATTATCAGGATGTCCTTCGATGCGCGTGCACAATTGAGCGATCTCGATCGGACCAAGCGCGAGTGACAACGCGCCATCGGCGAGGCTCGCGCCGGCGACAAGTGCGGCCGACGATGAGCCAAGCCCGCGCCCGACTGGAATATCGGAGTCCACCACAAACGAAAGATGCGCGGGCACCGAGCGACCACCGGCCGCGCAAGCTGCGGTGAAGCCGACATAGAGCATGTCGTCCTCGAGGGCTATGGCGAGCGAAGTCAGCGTGCCCTCGCGGCGCATCGCAATCGGCGGGCTATCGGAGCGCGGATCGTCGTCGGCTTCCACCGATGCAGAAAGCCCGCGATCGACCGCCAAGCCGATGCAGTCGAATCCGGCTCCGAGATTGGCGCTTGTCGCCGGGATGCGAACGTGTGCACTCCTGACATCGCTGATCATGCTTCACTCCGCCGTGCCGTCGCGAGCACGCGCTCCACAGCGCCGATATCGGCGTCGATTTCGATGGGACGATTTGCGCGCGCAGGAGGTGGATCCGTGTCGCGGTGGTACTTGAGGAGAATGTCCGAATCCTTGAGGATGTGACCCGTCAGCACGCCGACGACTGTCTCGTTCCGCCTAATAACCCCGCGGCCGACAAGCTCGCGAGTCCCGGCTACGCTCGCCGCGCTCGCCGGCTCGCAGCCAACGCCTGAAGAGTCGACAACGGCTTTCGCGTCGAGGATGTCGGCGTCCGAAACGGCAATCACAATACCGTTCGTCTCGCGAATGGCGCGCACTGCACGGTCGTACGACGCCGGATCGCCGATGCGGATTGCTGTCGCTGCCGTTTCCGCGCGCACCTTGTGCCGCTCCCGAAAATCGTCGTCGAAGCTCGCGGCGAACGGCGCAGCGCCGGCGGCTTGTACAGCCGCCAATCGCGGCATGCTGTCGATGAGACCCAACTCCTTCGCCTCGCGCAGCGCGGCGCCAAACGCCGCGGTGTTACCAAGATTGCCCGCGGGAAGAACGATCCAATCGGGCGCTTGCCATCCGACCTGCTGCAGCATCTCGAAAACGATGGTCTTCTGGCCGGCGATCCGATATGGATTTATCGAGTTGGCGAGATAAACACCGAGCGTGTCGGCTGCAGCACGCGCGAGACGAAGGCAGTCATCGAAATCGCCACGGACGAGCAGCGTGCGCGCGCCATAAGCGATGGTTTGCGAGAGCTTGCCCAGAGATACCTGGCCCTTCGGAACGAGCACAAGCGCAGGCAATCCAGCCAACGCCGCATACGCGGCGAGCGACGCCGAGGTGTTGCCGGTGGACGCGCACGCGACGGCGGGTGCGGAGATACGGCGGGCCTGAGTGACAGCGACCGTCATTCCGCGATCCTTGAATGAGCCTGTAGGATTCGCGCCCTCGAGCTTGAGATGGATCGAATCCAGTCCGCACCAGGCAGCCACGCGCTCGCGTCGAACCAGCGGCGTGTTTCCTTCCGGCTGCGACAGGATCTCGGCATCGTTCACGTCAGGAAGAACGAGCTCGCGAAACCGCCATACACCCGACGATGCGGGCGAATCATCTCGTATTGTCAGGCGGGCGTCGAACGTGTTGCGAAGTGCAGCCGCGCGCTCCTTCGGCGGATCGTAGCGCAGCGAAAGAAGTCCGCCGCATTTCGCGCATTGAGTTCTCGTATCGCCGGTGGACAGCTCGGTGCCGCAGTTGTCGCAGAGCTGCGTTACTGCCGTGTGCGGCGTCACCGCGACCCCGCGAGCTTGAGCACGTCATTGAGTACGCCCGCCGCCGTGACAGCAACGCCCGCTCCCGGTCCGGTGATGACGATCGGATTGTCGCGGTAGCGACTGGTAGTAATCGAGAACTGATTGTCCGTTCCCATCAACGCTCCGAGTGAGCTCGCTGCGCTTACTGCAACAAGCCCAACGCGAACGCCGTCGCGACCGGCCGTCGCCCGGTAACGGAGCACACTGTCGCGAGAGCGCGTTTCGTCGACGCGTTCCCGCCAGAGCGGGTCAAGCTCTTCGAGTCGGCTGATGAACTCCGACGTGGTCAGATCACGGTACTCTTCGGGTACCAGCGACTCGACGATCACCGACTCGAGCTTCCCCTTGAAACCAAGCAGGTGTCCAAGGATGAGCGCCTTTCGCGCGACGTCCATCCCCGAAAGATCTTCGCGCGGATCGGGCTCGGTGTAACCGAGCGCCATCGCTGCGCGCAGTGCAGTCGAAAACACCGTCCCACGGCCGAGCTCGCCGAACAGGTAGCCCAATGTCCCCGACGGACATCCTTCGATGCGCAGCACGTCGTCGCCGGATTCCTTGAGCTTGCTGATCGTGTCGATGATCGGTAATCCTGCTCCGACGGTTGCCTCATGCAGTACTCGACGGCCCCGCGAAGTTGCTGACCGAGACAGCCCGCTGCGTGAGCCGCGTAGCGCGGCGAGCGGCCTTTTGTTCGCGAGGACGATGTCCATTCCGCCGGCCAGTGCAGCCTCGAGCACCGCGCTTGTGTCCCCGGCGGTGACATCGACGAGGATCGGCCGCGACAACGCGTGTCACCTTACCTCGGCGAGCGCCGATTCTGCGCTCGCGCGCTTGCCGCGCGGCATGTCGGCTAGTGCGGTGCCATTCGCCTTCGCCGCGGCGAGTGTTGCGAGCCGTCGCTTGGTGAGCCCGCGCGGCTCGAAAACGTAGCCGCTGCTATCGATGACGGCGACGACACGCAGCGCACGCGATCGCGCGACTACACCAAGCTGTGCAGCGACCTCTCGGCCGATTCGCCCGTAGCCAAGAATGACAACGTCCGCATGTGCCGAAATTGCTGCCGTGCCGCCACCGATTTTGTCGAGCCGAAACGCCGCGTGCACCGCACGCTGTACCGCCGCCACGCTCGACTCCTCGACGACGACGGAGATGTTCAGCTCCGATGCGCCCTGCGCAATCGCAATCACGTTCACCTCTGCTTCCGCAATCGCCGCGAAGACTTTGGCTGCGACACCGCGCGTTCCCGACATGCCGAGGCCGACGACAGCGACGATCGCCACGTCGGTAAGCACGTCGATGCCCTCCACCTCCTGGCGTTCGAGCTGTTTCGCGAACGCAGCTTGCAGCGCATCACGCGCTGCTCCGGCCGCCGCGGCTGGTACGACAAGACAGATCGAATGCTCCGAAGACGCCTGGGAGATGAGCGCGACCGAGACGCAAGCACCCTCCAGCGCACCGAATGCGCGTGCCGCAATGCCCGGTACTCCGACCATCCCATCGCCGGAAATGTTGATGATCGCCTGCGCCCCGATCGCCGTGATCGCGCGCACGGGATACCGCTTCTCCATCGCGCTTTCGCGCCGAGTCGTGACCTGAGTTCCGGGCGACTTTGGATTGGCCAGCGGGCGAATGAACAGCCGCGTTTCATCGCGCAGCCCGATGAGCGCACGCGGATGCAGGACCTTCGCTCCGTAGTAGGCGAGCTCTGCAGCTTCACGCACGTGCAACCGTGGAACGAGGCGAGCATCCGGTACCACCTGCGGGTCGGCGGTCAGCACGCCCGGCACGTCCTTCCATAAGTTCACGGACTCGGCATTCAACGCCCGGGCAAGAAGCGTCGCGGTCAGATCAGAGCCGCCGCGCCCGAGCGTGACCATCGCGCCATTCGGTGCCGATCCGATGAAGCCTGCCACCACCGGCACGATCTGCGCGCGAATCAATGGCAACATATGCTCGTTCACGGCAGCAACCGTCCGCGCGAGATCCGGTGTGGCGTTCCCATGAAGCGCATCTGCATGAATGACCTGCGTCGCATCCACAACCTTTGCGCTTACACCGAGCCCTGACAGCGCAGCGGCAAACATCGTCGCCGATATCCGCTCTCCCTCGCCCGCGATGGCGTCGGTGATCGCCGCGTCGGGCGGGTTCCCCGCGACAATCCGCTTCACGAGCTCGGTCAGGTGATCGAATTCGCGATCTATCTCCGCCGCAATCGAGTCATCGCTGTCGTCGGTCCCCAGCTTTGCGACCGTCGCGAGGTGCCGCCGGCGCAGGTCCTCGAGCGCCTTGGCCACAGGCTGACTTTCACCCAGACTCGCGAGCCCAGTGATGTCGAGCAGCGTATCGGTAACGCCTCTCATCGCAGATGCGACGACGACAGCGCCCGCCGGCCGCGCCGCGACGATCCGCGCGGCGTGCCGGATGGCTTCGGCGTCGGCCAGCGCGGCACCACCGAACTTGTGTACGACTACGGATGTGGGTGAGCGTCCCATCTAGCGAAGGGGAGAGGTCAAGTGCTAATGACCGTATTAAGGCAAACACCCCCTGCGACGCAAATTTTGCGAAGGGTCTTCTCCGATCGAGTGGGCGATTTGAAGAAAAAACCCGGTCAGTGGCGCGTTGTGATTGTCTCGTCATACCGTTGCCCGTTTACCCGTGACAATCACGGGTAAGCGGATAAACGGAACGACGGTAAACTCATAACACTCCACTGGACGGGTTTGTCCCCCAAGTCACCCACTCGATCGGGAGACAGATCGGCACGGAATGAAAGGTCGAGCCACAACCCTACTTCGCGTTGATCAATCAATAGCCCGTACTCAAGTCCTCTCGAGTACGACTGTATCAGTGCCTCTCGTGCCGAACGCGTGCGCGACGATGAAAGACGGAAGCAAACCCAGGACTGCGACAGCCAGCGCGTACCGCGGGGCAACGAGCGAAGCGACCACGATGACAGCTCCGAGTCCCATCATCAGCGCTCCCAGCACGCGGTGCGTGCGCTGCCACGCGGCTCGATCTGTCAACGTTCGCTTCGTGCGCAGACCTACAATCCAGTTAGGGCGCGTCCGCGGCATGATGTTGCCCGCGGCGATGAATCCCACGCCGAGGATTGAAGTCAGGATTCTGTAAGTCCAGAGCGGCCAGTGCAGCACGCCCGCAACCAGCGCGATATGCATGAGAGCAATCAGCGCAGCGACGGCAAAAGTGATTGTCGCATACGTTGGCGCGAAGCGCTCCACAGACTCGGATCCCGTTTCTTCGTTGAGCCACCACTCGGGCAGCGGCTTTCGCGGACCACCGACCTTCGCGAGTGCACTGAGAAGGATCCACAAGCCTACTGCAATGGTGGGAAGGAGAAGCGCGACGGCGATGCGCGGGATGCCTTCGCCGCCGGGGAACGTGAGCGGGATCAGCGGAGAAAAATCCGGGTGCCCGACATCCGGCAAGCGCGAGAAGATCGCCGCAGATAGAGCGTAGGATCCAACCATAGGGATTGCAGGCGTCCATTTACGCATCGTTCTCTCCTTTTTTTGTCCAGTCGAAGATGTGTTCGACGAGCTCCTGCAACACGGTCGCGTTGAGCTCGTATCGGATGCTGCTCCCGTTGCGTTCGGCCGAGATGAGATCGGCTTCGCGCAGCACAGACAGGTGTCGAGAAATGGTTGCCCAGGCGCTCGGAAACTTCTCGGCGATCTCGCCGGAATTCAGCGGACCCGGACGCAGCATTTTGATGATTTCCCTTCGAGTTGGATCCG
>JBDSVO010000251.1:0-5304 GCA_039927215.1 Gemmatimonadaceae bacterium | reverse complement strand
GCGGCAATTGCGTGGTAACTGCCGGTGACCGAGAGCTTGTACCTGTAGGTGTCGAACTGCTCGCCCACCAGCACCGGCATCGGCTCCACCATAGCGAGGTCGAGTCCGACTCTTCGCGCGGCGGTCGAGACATTCTCGAGCAGCGCAGGCACTTCATTGGTAGTGGGAACCACCTGCCTCAGGACAGCAAGCTCGGCCGCGAACTGGACCGCTTCCTCTCGCATCTTTGCGAGGGTACCGGCAGTGATCTCCGATTTTACTTTCGCGTTTCTGGTCTCGAGCACGGCGACGTGCTGCTCTATTGCTGCAAAATCCTCACGCTTCGGCAGGTATAGGAAATACCCGTAAGTCGCCCCCATGCAGACAGCCAGAACGGCCGCGCTGATTAGCATCTGATCGCGCTTGGTGAGGTTTGCCCCTATTGCCATGTCAGTCTCCTCCAACAGTGAGGGGCACCGACTTGATCAGGTACGGCGGTGGAACCTGTGATTCCGCCTCGAGCTGGAACTCGGTGACTTCCTTTCCATCCGACGTGACCATGTCGGACCGCGTGAGCTGCACGTTCTGAATGAACGGCGATGCTTCGAGTGTCTTCATGAAGAGCGTCAGCGCCTGGATGTCGACCGTCTGGCCGACCACCCGGAACTTCGTCGTGCGCGATGCGATCGTGAGCACCGAGTCGGCGCGCGCCTTTCGTGTTTTTGCGTCCGCGGGTTTCGCCTTTGCGCCCTTTTGCTGTGCGGCGAGCGCTTTCGCCGCGCTCGCGCTGTCGGTTGCGACCGAGCTTGGCGGAGTGCTGGTCTGAGTGACTGTACGGAGCCAGGTGTAAGCCGGCAGCGCATTCGAGATCTCGTCGAGCAGATGCGGCCAGAGGTACCGGCTCGCGTCGATCGACTTGATGATCGCGACCTGCTGATAGAGCGAGTCGCGCGCAGCTTCGGCCTTGGCCTTTGCAGCGAGCACGACCTTGAAGCGCGTGGAATCCTCGATTGCCTTTCGCTCACGCTCGACAAGCGTGCGCTCCTTTGACTGCTGTCCCATGAACAGCAATGCAACCGTCAGCACCACGACGCTCACTGTCGCGAGGGCGCCGATGAGAAACTTGTCCTTGACGCCGGATGTCGCGCTGGAGACGAAACCGCCGAAGTCGAAGCCTGCTCCGCCCTCCGACTTTCCACCGGTACCCGGAAGAAGATTGACCTTGATCATTTCAGATGTCGGTTACTGGCGGAGTGCGAGTCCGATAGGGAGCATCAGCAGCGGCGCTACCTCATCTGTAGAAAGAGACGCGAGTGCGCCATCGCGGATGCTGAGGCGGGCGAGCGGATTTGCATGCTCGACGGGAACGCCGAGTCTCGTGCCGAGAATCTCAGCAAGTCCCGGAGTGCGTGAGCCGCCGCCACACAGATAGACGGCGCGCACCTGCGCCACTGCTTTCGCCGTGGAGAGGAACGCGGCGCCGCGCTCGACGCTTACTGCGATCTCTTCCGCGCGCTGCTGGAGAATCGCGTCGAGTGTCGGCGAGCGATCGAAGCCGCGAATCATCGTCTCCGCATCTTTCGCTGTTACTGCGTGCTGGCGCTGGAGATCTTCGCTGAAGCGGCGTGTTCCGAGTGGAAGTTCGCGCGTCAGCAACGGCACGCCACCTTCCATGATGTTCACGTTTGTGACTTCGTGTCCGACATTGACCAGGCCAACGAGGCCAGTCATCGCGTCCGGATAGTTGGCCTCGAACGCGTTATGAAGTGCAAAAGCGTCGACATCGACAATCGTCGGAGTCACGCCCGCTTCGGCGAGAATGCGCAGCTTCGAATCGATGAGGTCTCTCTTGGCGGCGACGAGCAGAACGCTCATCTCGTCGGAGGTTCGGCCGGGATCGAGGATCTGGAAATCGAGCTCGACCGACTCCACGTCGGGCACATGTTGCTCGGCCTCCCAGCGCATGAGCTCGCGTGCCTGCTTTTCTTTCACGCGCTCCGTCTGGATTTTCTTGATCATCACGTCGCGCCCGCCGACAGCGGTGACGACATGCCTGGATTTGGTGCCGGCTGCATCGAGCGACACGCGTATCGCGTCGGCGACAATGCCGGGATCCATGACTTCACCTTCGACGATTGCGTCTGGAGGAAGCGATGTGATGGCAACTCTGACCAGCTCCGGGACGCCATTGCCATGATCGACAACGGCGACCTTGATGAGGCCCGAGCCAACGTCGAGGCCCACTGTCGTCTTCCTGCGACTAAAGAGCGGCATGATGTCCTGGGTAGGAGACCGCAAGGGAATGCACCTGAACACGATTCACCGGGCGATGAGGTAACAGCTTCAGGCGTCTTTCAATACAGCTCGGACCACGCTTGCCCGCTCACACGGACGGGGGGATTGGCCTGCACGCCGTCTCGAATAGTGCGGACGAGAATGCCTACGCGACGACGAAGACCTGGCGTGTCGGCTGAGCTCATCCTGCCGTCGGCGGTGACGAGGTAGAGGGCGGTATCGAGCTTCGTAACAATTGCATCGCTCTGTAGAAACCCGCGCGAGAGCGTGCCAAGCCGCTGCGTTTGACCGGCTGTCATCGAGTCACTTGCCGCGGTGTTCCAGCTCTCGAGCGCTTTCGCCGCTCCGTACTCCGCGAAAGAAAACGCCTGTTGATCCCGCAGCTCGTTGCGCGCGACGATCATTTCCTGCCCGCTCGCGAAGAATGCTCCCGTGACGAGAAGCGCGATTATCACGAGGGCTACTAACGCGGCGACAAGAACGAAGCCTCTCCGTGCCGGTTTCATCGCGCGCGGTTCCTCGGGGAAACGCTCACAACCGCCGAATCGCGGTATCGGACTCGTGCGTCGCCGGAAAGCGCGACTTCGCGAGCCGTGGCTCCGCGCAGGACGATGTCGATTCGCGACACGAGCCGAGAAGACGCGCCGTCAGTGACCTCCGCTCCGCTGGCGTCGAAGTAATGAAACGCAAGGCCCGCGTCCGGGCTTTCCTGTCCCCTATATGAGAGATACGGTCCGCTGACCGGCTGAATTGTCCCGCAGGAGGAAGATCCGACTGCGTTGCAGCGTCGATAGCCGAGATACCAATCGCTACTGGACGCGTAGAGACTGTACCGTCCACGCCGAAGGAAACGAACCGGGGCGCCCTTCCGAATTCCCGTTGGCACACTGGGCATGAGGGTTAGAGCATACCCACGCTCGCCGGCCGCAACGTCAGCAGACGAAGCGAATCCAGTGGAAGGCGGGCACGAAGTCGACAACGACCGCGTGGCAAAGGCGGCGATGCGAGCGTCCACCCACTGAGCGGAATCGGGAACGCCACCGCGCATTGCGTAGATCAATGCGATATCACCAGTGTCGGGCGTTGCGAGAAGCGATGTCAGCGTCGCGCCGCTCGAGACAGTATCCGGCGGCAGAAACAAAGTCTGTCCGACTGGCGTTTCGCAGACGACAGAGCTCCCGATCGTGCCGAAGAATTCGACGGCAGTATCTGTCATCAGCGGGAGTCCGTAACGCTCGATGGCGGCGCCTCGAATATCCGATGTCAGAATATCTCCGCCGTCACGCAGCTGGGCTCGCACGTGAAGCATCTGAGCGGAAGAGCTGTAGAACCGCTCCTGTCTCCTCAGTGTGACCATTAGAGTTGTGCCGACAATTGCGGCAATTGCAGTTGCCACAATCATCTCAATGAGCGTGAACCCCGCGTTGCGCTGCATCACGGACAGGGTGCAGCGGTGAGAAAGTCATCACTTCGCTGGCCCCGGCTTGTGGGATACGAGACTCGTTGACTGAGCTCGGCAGAGGCGGCGGCGAGGGTCGCGACCCACGCGGATTGCACTCCGCGAACGGTTTCGCTCCCGCTCGCGAGCGAGCCGCAAGGTGATGCCATCGACACTTCGGCACGGCTTCGCGCCATCGAAACTGCCGAGCTCCGCCGGCCGGACTCGGCCATGCGCCGTGCGGTTACAGCTGCGGTGCCGGCAAGTGCGAGCGCGCCGGCCGCGAGAAGGACAATGGCGATGACGACTTCGATGAGTGTGAATCCGCGGCGCGCTTTTTCCATACGCGGGATGATACGTGCTGCGACTGGGGAGGCGTCATCATCCCACGAGCGGTGTCACCGAATTGCTTCTGATCCGCGTGATCCACTAAATCCGCAGAATCGTTTACAAAAAAGGTTCGGCGGGAATTCCGGAATCGTTGCAGCTGAGTTCGGGATCGAGAACGTGCCGACTATGCGTAAGTCGACTTCAGGTAAGGGGGCCGAGGTGAGAGGTGCGAGGTAGGGAAACAACACACTCGCGGCTCTTGCCCTCAACACTCTACAGTTCTCCTCGCAGTGCGAGGAGCCAGGAACCAGGAACCAGAAAGCTGATCGCTGCGGCAAAACGCGTTCTGCCACTCCAAAATGATGCGTCCCGGCACGAGGTCATACCGATAGTGACCCGTGTCTGATTTCAGGAAGTTGCTGGTTTGGCAAAAGGCTCACAGCCTCGCGATGGATGCCCACACGGCGACATCGGCAATTCGCGGCGCGAGGCACTCAGGCTTAAAGAGTCAGATCGTACGAGCGGCCGATTCGGTAGCCGCAAACATTGTCGAGGGATGCGGAGAGAAGACAGCACTGGAATTCACGCGGTTTCTGCGGATTGCGCTGAATTCAGCGACGGAGCTCGAGTATCATCTCATCGTTGCGCGTGACAGACGGCTGCTGACTCCAAGCACGTGCCAGGAATTGTCAGATCGCGCCATCGAGCTGCGCAGAATGCTTTACGGCTTATTGCGGCGGGTCAGAACAAGAGTTTGATAGGTCAGCCGGTAGGCGGGCTGCGCAATCGTCCGATCTGCTTGTTCTCTCGTCACTCACTCCTCGCACCTGGTCGTGCGCGGACGTGTAGAGGGTTGAGAGGGAGAGCCGCGAGTGTGTCGTTTTCCCGTACCTCGCGCCTCTCACCTCGGCCCGCTTACCTGCAGTTCAGCCTAGGCAAGAATCGGCAATGTGCGCAAACCATTCCCGGTAATTCCCGGAAGAACCATAAAAGAAAGGCGGCCTCGTCGGCCGCCCTTTTCCCGCACCTCGAGGGAGGTGAGCCGCCCACGTTCGCGAGATACGTGGCCAGCTCATTCCCCTCAAGACTGATGGATCAGGTGCAGGTAATCAGGCCGTTGACCGAAGACTGACAGGTCTTGGTCGTGAGCGTGTGCGTCGCAACCGCTGACCATCCAGCCGGCGGGCCGGCAACTGCGGTCGCTGCCATCGTCACGTTCTGCGACGCGGTGAAGCCCTGCGCCGAGCCGTTGCCTGAGAAGT
>JBDSVO010000250.1:0-9122 GCA_039927215.1 Gemmatimonadaceae bacterium | reverse complement strand
AGCTGGGAGCGAGGAAGCGCAACCCAGAAAGATCATCAAAGCGACGCTGGCCGTGCCGCGAGGCGTCAGATGCGGAGTCACGTTTCTACGCTCCTTGTCGTTGTCACGTAGTGCACGATGGCCACCTAACTATCTATTCACCTGCACAGGATTCTACCTGTCATCCTGCCAACGAAGCAAGAAGCGCCGCAATATCTGCTTCTCGTCATCCAGCCCGTAAGCCGGACTCCGGACGCTGTACCTTGTGGCGTACATTCAAGGCATTATGACGCCAGACGGGTTGACTTCGACGTGCTAGAGCGGCTTTGTCGGATATGTCTTGTTGATTCGCTGCCCGCTCACCGCATAGACGCCTGCGGTGATCAGCAAAACTACCGCGACGATGCCGCCAAGGACGTAAGCGACCCACTTCAGCAAGCGCTTCATCTGGCCTCCCCAGCTTCGGCCTCTATTCGGCCATACTTTAATGGGCGTGGAACCAGCCCCAAAGATCACCGTCCGGCACGTTCAGGCTGTTTATGACGGCGCCCACGCTCTCAAAGACCCCGCACGTTTTTGTGACCGACTTTGTCCCCGCCGGTTAGGTAAACCAAGCTCGCGTCTTTGACGTTGAGACGTCGTCGGGTGTTGCGGATTGAGGATTGGCTACGGACGTCCGAAGAAGTCGCTGATAACCCCGTCCCCGGTCGAATCGCCACGACCACATCCCAAGTGTACGCGTTCCCGTCCCATTGGTAGGCATCTGGCGTCACGAATCGGTAGCTCCCCGGAAAAACCCAGGTACTTGTGACGCCGGCGGTGAAGGTAAGCCGATGTTGGGCAGCCGCTTCCTTTGGGAGATCAACAACTGGCAGTATCCGCACACCGAGCGCGGCGATGCACAAACCGACAACCCGAACGATGACAGCGCGGACGGCGCCGATATGATGGCGATGCTACGCTATCTCGTTATGGCGTATTGGGAGGAGAAGTTGGGGGTTCGAGTCCCATTCCTTATGCTGCAACAATCCTTCAGCGCTGAGCACAGTCTGATACAAAGCGCTGTCGTGGGACCATGTCGTGGGAACAGCTGCCAGAGGGTGCCGTCACCTGCCGAATCTATCGGGTTCGTCGCCCAGCTAAGAGCGCCTCAGTGACGGGCCTCGTCTTTCGGGAGAACGCCACCGTTAATTCGCTTCGCGACGTCGTCGCCGGCACTTGCCGCAACCTTTGCCACCTCGGCTGTCCAGGCTTCATCGAGGCGGTGGATTTCGGCGGCAGTCAAAACTCCTCCGCGACTTCGCGCGCGACTGACTATCGTTTGCGCAGCCTCGGCGCATGCGTTGAGAGAATGCGCCAGTAATCCGGACGAATCTCGCCCGAGCTCTAGGAAGTATCTCTCGCCTCCTGACAGAAGTGAGACCGCTCGTGCCGCTCCCTTTGGAAAACCCGGCGGAACACTCAATCCCAATCTTATGAAGGGGAGCGCCCAGTTCTCCGCGGCAAACACTCCATCGGGATTTGGCGCGCGCACCCACGCGTGAAGAATTGCCAGTCGAACCGCCGCGCCGGATGGAGATGCAGTGTGATGCTCCGGCAACATGCTCTCCTCGGCCAACGATCCGTTGTGTTCATGCCAGATCGCATCGCTTCCAAAGTGCGCCGGTGGCTGCTGACCGGGGTCGAGTGGAATTGCGAACACCACGCCGAGTAACACGGCATTACCGTTGACGACCGAATAGGTAAGCATCGCGGGGCGCGCGGCGTCGAACTTTCCCTCGAACACAAGGCGGGGATTGACCCAGTGCTCGCCCATCGAGGGGAAATCCATTCCGACTCGCCGATATCCAGCGGAAATTGCAGCACTGCGTTCGGCGAACAACTCCGCGGACTTGCGCGCTACGTTCAGCATTGCCGCAACAGAGGTGTCTCGCTGCGCCAACGCCGCGACGGGGTGAACTAGTGCTAAGGAAGCGAGACCGATAAGCCACCGTCTAATACGGCTCACTGTATTGTCGGGATCTCGTTCTGGGATGTTTGAGCAAGCAGCCGCGAGCGAATCTCGGGGGAGAGGCCCTGCGGAAACCGGCTCACTGCCCGCAATCGCGCAAGTTTCTCGGCGCGCGGTGTCTCTCCCGCGGCGAGCCTGTAGCCGCGGCCCATCCGATCGACTGTGAGACCGGCCATCGAAGAGAATGGGGCGAACATGATCTTGCCGGACCAGATGATCGGACCATCGTCCTGGACCGCGAGTAGCTCTCCGGTGTAAGCACTTCCGCTTGACACTCGAAGCGCAACCTTTGCACCATTAACCCGGGTGGCCACCGGCAGGTCGCGACCGCGCGTTCCTACTCTGCATCCAGCGAGGACGATCAGCATCATCGCCATCAGCAGCTTCCTTGAGCGCATGGTCACTACCTCGTGGAAATTCGTGTGGAATAGAACTGCTTTTCCAGCTCGACCTGTTTGGTGCGCCAGCCGCGCAGCGCTTCTACGAGAAACGCATCCGACGGCTTGAACGGGGTGCCTGACGCATGCTTTATCCAGCTGCCGCGTACCCACTCGGTGTAGTATCCCTGCGCGGCCAGCATATACGTTCGCGTTCCCGGAGCAGAGTGTCCGATATCGAACTCGACGCTGAACGACTGTCCGGGAGACGTTATCAGGTAGGCTTCGTCTGCTTCACGTAGCGAAGCAAGTGCGGGCGTGTTCTGCGCCTGGTCGGTCATCCTTACGCGTGCAGCCGACACCAGCCTGGACGCCGGACGGCGCAATGACGTGGCGGCGCGAATTGCGTCAATCCGCCAGTTGTCGGCAATGAAGGAGAGTCGTACACGAACGCTGTCGCCGACGCTCCTGATCGCGGGAATCACTATTGCGTTATCGCGATATGCAATCGGTCCGGAGTCACCGATGCGTGCGACTTGCCGGTACTTACCGTCTTCGAGAACGGATATGCGCATTCCCATTCGCGAATTGTACCACCGCCCCATCTCGATTGCGCCTGCAATGTTATCCATGTCCCTGCCGACCCAGTCGAGGGAACGAATACCCGGCGCAGCCAGCATGTGGTCGTAGAGCAGCACGGTGTTGAGCAGGCTATTCCGCATGTCGAGCAGGATCGCAATGCTGTCAGCATCGTTCGGCATGGCGATGGTGAGGTCGATGTAGTCGTCGAGATCCGTTGATGAGACGTTGCGCACCGTTTGCGGATCGGAGCTGAAGGTTACTCCATCCATAGTGCGAATGAGGTCGGCGACGTTCCGGCCTGCGCGATCGCGTACAATCGCTGGAGCATGGATCTCCCTGACGACGATTGCCTGTCTCTGTTGATCAGGAAGCGCGATCTCGCCAGCCTTGTGAGAGACTTCGATCAGCTCGAGGTGATTTATGAAATGGGTTTCGAGGGCTTCGTTACGAACGTAGACAGCGACGGATCCGTCGGCCCTTGGCGTTAGTCTCAACCGGTCGACGTCACGGTTTTCGAACAGTGGAGCAATGCTGTACGAGAATCCTTCGGCCTGGAGTACCTGAGTTCCTGCGCTGTCGGCGTAAAAGGTGGGACAAGAGCCGAACACGGCGAACACGGCGAGTGCCGTTAAGACTGCTGCGCCGGCGGTGGTGGGGATTGAGGCGACGACCGACGCGGGAATATCGTAACCGGTGTCGAAGGCCTCCATTCCAACAATGCTGTCGAGAGAAATACGCGAAGTGGAAACAGGCACCGAAGACCCGAGCATGAAGCGAGTGCCAGGGGTCGCCAGAAAATTGCCCTGGAGCTGCACGCCGCCGGGATACAGGACCGTAGACCCATCAACGAGGTGGGCCTTCACGGGAGACCTCACCTCGATGGGCGGGTGCTTCGGGTCGAGCTGAACTACTTTTGGCTTCTGGACCAAACAGGCAATACCACCGCCTAGGACGGCCGTGACGAGACTGAGCCTGATCGTTGCACGAATGAGCCGTCGAGACAGTGCCATGTATTGTTCCTCGTCGAATTATGAGGGCGTCCGTTAAAATCCGCTATTTACCCATGATGCGCAAATGAACAACGACATCGGACTCCTCCTTCTTTTTCTTTACAGCATACCCTGCGAGTTCGTTGTTTCTCTGGCACCTCACGAGCCGGCCATACTGTATTTCGCGGGCGACCACCTCCCGATTGTCATTGCGATTGTTGCGGGCGCGGGCACTCTTGTGGCCGAGATCATCAACTATGAGCTGCTCCGTCGACTGTCGCGAAGCCGACTGATGCCCGCGGCGAGCCATCCCGAATCGGGTCAAGATTGGGGCAAGATTACCCGTCGATAGCGCCCTCTAAAATGCTCGCTATGGCCTCTGGCTGCCCCGTAGAGCCACGATCGCCGTTAGAGGCTCCTACGCCCTAGCTTCGGGCGATGTTCGGTGAAGGTACGCAGGTTTTCCGTACCGGCCGTTTCCTGAGCGCGGCGGCGGCGTTTTTCATCACTACGACCAGTAGTCAACAAATAGTAAGCAGGAACCAGCATCTCGGCCGATGAAAGCGCCTGTGTGGCCGAGACAATAAAGAACCTCCCCGCATCCGAAGACAGCCGTCACACCGTCACACCAACACAAAAAGGACAGACATTAATAATTTAGTTCTCTTGTGAGAGGGTTAACTTCCATTCTCGCGTGTGTCGGCTTGTGTGACGTTTACGCTACGGGGCGGTCACACCGACACACCGACCGCTATTCTGGACAAGCCAAGTTGTCGGTCCCCACGCAGTCTGGACTATTTCGTTAAGTCGTGACGCTAGAGTCCCAGGACAACGCCGACGAATTCTTCCCGAATCGGGCGGGTTTCCCTCGAGAACCCGACAGAATGTCTCAGCCATTGCCTAAAGTCGTTTCCGCATGACATCCATTCCGCCGCTCAGTCGTTGCCGCCCGTTGACATCAGGTACCACAGACCCGCAGCAGTCAGGTCTTCTGCCTGGATCATCAAGGGTGCCCCACAGAAAGCGATTCGCGACGCACGTAGAAAGACACACCGCGATGATATTGAGAAGCGACTTAAGAATTCCTGTAACGATTGGAGCGAGAATGACTTCATTGAAGACGAGGCAGATCATGAAGCGGGTCATTGCTCTTGCATTGTTCGGAGTGTTGGTCGCACTTCCGACCCACGGTCAGACTCGGAATGCAATGGAGCAGGAGGTGCTCAAGGCATCCGAATTATTGCGCGATGCATCCCTCATCACGAAGGATCGCTCCATCATGGAGCGCTTCTATGCTGACGACTACATGTACACTCACTCGCATGGAACCGTCGAGAACAAGAAGGAGGAGATCGCGGGGACTATGTCTTTTCCAGATCAAGCCTGGACAGCGCACAAATCCAGCGACTTGAAGGTGCGGGTGTACGACGACGTGGCCGTTGTCACAGGCGTCTCAACCCTCACCGGATCCTCCGGGTCGTACGTCAGCGGGCCACGGCGTTTCACGGAGGTGTGGCTGAGACGGAATGGCCGGTGGCAGATGGTTGTTGGTCAATCAACGATCGTCGGGACAAAATAGGTTCAGAGGGACTGAACTTCGACGCCGGCTAATTGGCGTTAGGCCGCCAAAACCGGATGGCTTCCTGGAGGATTCATGCGTCGAGTGGTCTTTGTTGCGCTGTGCCTGCTTCCGCTGTCCCTGGGTGCGCAGGCTGACCGGCTGCCCGAGCGCCTGATCGACATGCACTTTCACGTCTGGGATTCGGACCCGTCGCCAGGGGCCGTTCGTGACTCGCTTCTCGCGGCATTCGATCGGTACAAGCTGCGGACCGCGGTTGCGAGTGGGCCGATCGCGCTGGTGCTGGAGCTGCGTAAGATCGCTCCCGAGCGGTTCGTCGGCGGCGCCGCATTCACGGAGTCGATCACCTTGCCGCCGGTGCGGACGCTCGAGGGGCACTTGCGCGCCTCCCGCCTTGGCGTCCTTGGTGAGATCGATGCACAGTACGCGGGCGTGTCGCTCGGCGCACGGTGGCTGGAACCGTACTGGGCGCTCGCTGCGGCCTTAGACATTCCCGTCGCCGTTCATACAGGTTTCGGTCAGCCTCGCACGCCGTACGACTCGTGCTGCCCGAAGTACCGGACGCGCCTCGGGAACCCGCAGGACCTGGAGGACGCCCTCGTCCGCCACCAGGGACTGCGCATCTATCTCATGCATGCTGGTTGGCCGTACCTGGCCGAGACCAAGGCGATCATGCACATGTACCCGGACGTGTATGCCGACTTGGCGGGCTTCGCCTTCAACCCCGGCATTCCACGCGAGGAGTTCTACGACTACCTTCGCGCGCTGCTCCGCGCGGGATTCGGCAAACGGCTGATGTTCGGATCGGGCCTCTCGCCCGGGAACTGGGCGAAGGAGATTTCGGTGGCGATCGCGTTGATCGAGCAGGCGCCATTCCTGACACCTGGCGAGAAGGCCGACATCTTCTATAACAATGCCGCTCGGTTCCTCCGTCTTACGCCGGGCGAAGTGAGGTGAATCGTGACGGCGTCGGCTGCCCCGTTGCGCTGGCGTTCGGGCGATGTTCGGTGCGTGATTCGGATCGGGGTTGGGCACGTCGAGGCGGTTCATCACGCCGCACTTGAGCTTAAGGAACTGCTATCGACCCTAGTGGTGGACACCGGGCGACATACGGCAGCGATGGAACGGCTAAGGTTGCTTCAAGAGGTGGAACGCCACCTGTTGCAACTAATACCGGAGGGCCAGCGGTGGACCTATGAGCTCTGCCTCCCACGAGAGTAGCAAGGCTGTAGCAAGGTTGAAGCTATCGCCATACACCTTCCATTGCTCCGAGCAATGACCCGGATTCCCAAGAAGCGCGAGAGTTAATAAGATCGACAGTCTGCCGCAGGCGATCCTTCACCTCCGCGCTGACCATCGTTATCTCGTGTTTCTCGCCGGGACCATACTTGCCGATGGTGTCCACAGCTCTGATCTGGTCGCTCGGACGGGCAGACTGCTTCGCCTCAACAGTAACCGTTGCGAGATCCTTGGGATTGTCGGGCATGAACGCCTTGCCGCATTTCGGACAGGACACGTGACCCACGAGCTCCGACAGCGGAATCTCCACACGCACGATAGGTACACCGTCAGCAATCCTTTCTAGGACGGGGATTCTTTGCTCGAACGAGCCGACTAGCCGTTCTCGGAGAAGCGACGGAACAGCACCCCTGCCGCCTCTATTACCGTCGTTGCCGCCTTTGAGCAACGCGCCTCCGTGCGGCTGCGGCACGAGAGCTTTCTTCTTTCCTGTTCTAGTCGCCATGTGCAAACCTCGAAAACGTGAACTTCAGAATCGGAATGACTCCGGTTCTAACTGCGGCGCTGGCTGCGGTGGAGTGCCTGGGTGAGAATGTCGGCTATCCTCTCGCATCGACCTTCGTGAGTGCTCGGAATCGAGGAGGCCCTTGCCGCGAGAAACGCCGTGTGAAGCGGCGAGACGCCCTCAACAGCTTCGTGAACGTGAGCGTCGGTCTCGAATCCGGTCCACGACTGGCGGGCCTTCCTCGCTTCTCGGAGCGCGGCCAGCGCGGCGTGGTCGCCCGCTCGGATGCGCCTAATCATGGTGATGAACCGTGCGTCGCTTTCTGAATCGTTGGATGCCTTCATCGTTCTAGTTGCCTCGCTTTGGTCGTGGGATGGAACACGAAAGCCCCTGCTGTCACTGAGCAAGGGCCTCCGTTGGGGTCTGTTTGTGGGTCTGTTTCTACCGGCAGAGTACGGCATGAATGACGGAGAAGTACGGCACCGACGCTCGTTTTCCCTCGGAAGTCCGGCAGAATGTCGTTGATTGTGGTTGTATGGTGCTGACTACGGATCAGAAGGTTAGGGGTTCGAGTCCCTTCGGGCGCGTGGTCTAAAGTTGTCCCTGTACCGTTTGCATGGTGCAGGGTTTTTTCTGTTGGATCAGCCCCCGAACGCGCTCTTCAGCGCATCCGCCGCCATCTTCTGGGCCGCGCTCGCCTTGTCCACCACCAGGCCCATGCCGAAGAATTCGTGCGTCACTCCTTCGTATGTCTTCTGCGACGTAGTCACACCAGCAGCCTCGAGTTTCTGTGAAAGGATTTCGCCGTCGGATCGCAGGGGATCTATCTGCGCGTTGATGATCGTTGTGGGCGGCAGGCCCTTCAGGTCTGCGGCAACCAGATTTACGCGCGGATTGGAACGATCCTGCGGACCGTTGAGATAGTTGTCAAAGAACCAGCTCATCGCTGGACGACTGAGAGGCTTTGCTTTCGCGTTCTCGACGTAGGACGGCGTGGTCGTATCAGTGCCGGCTATTGGATAGACGGACACAATGGCAACCGGCATCTGAATCCCCTTGTCCCTCGCCATGATGGCCGTCGCGACTGCCAATCCTCCGCCGGCGCTTTCGCCAGCCAGCGCAATCCGCTTCGGATCTCCCTTGATCGATGATGCGTTCTTTGTGACCCACTCGTACGCCGAATAGGCATCATCGTGTGCGGCGGGAAACTTGTGCTCCGGTCCCTGGCGATAATCAACCGAGACGACAACCGCATCAGCCATTTTCGACATGGCCCGGGCACCCGCATCGTAGACTTCCTTGTTGGCAATTACCCATCCGCCGCCGTGGTAGTAAACGACAACGGGAAATGGGCCCGCACCGCTCGTGGGCGTGTAGATACGAACCGGAAGGACGCCACCTGCAGTCGTGATGGATCGATCGACTGACGAGACGGCGGGATCGGGAGCCGTCGACTTCCCCTGATTCTTCATCACCGCCATCGCCGCGTCTGCCGGTGTATGCTGCTTTCGCGCTTCAGCCGCAGTTAGCGTCTCTAGTGGCTTTCCACCGAAAGCTACAAGCCGATCGAGCACCGCCTGCATTTGCGAATCGGGCGCGCCCATTACGGAAGGTGCTGTAGCTGTCATGGTTCCTGTATTTGTTGAGGTGGCAGCGCTCGCGACGCCGGGCTGCGTTTCCTTTGCCTGACAAGCGCCAAGCGTCGCAATGACAACGAGCGCGGTGAGTAACCCACCCTGCGAACGGTTGTGCGGCGTGGTCGCCGGCACCAGTCCCGCTACCAGTTGTCGTGCACAACCGGCAGCGAGCAACTGATAGCGGCAGGGCTGGGACGCCAGTGTTAGCTGAGCGTCTGCTTGAA
>JBDSVO010000249.1:0-5592 GCA_039927215.1 Gemmatimonadaceae bacterium | reverse complement strand
CGATGGCGCTATTCGGCGAGAAGTACGGCGACATCGTTCGCGTGGTGAGCATCCCTGGCGTATCCGCCGAGCTGTGCGGCGGAACGCATGTCAGGAATACGGCGGAAATCGGATTGTTCCGGATCGTAGCGGAGTCGGGCGTCGCGGCAGGGGTACGCCGTATCGAGGCGGTCACTGGCCCGAAGGCTTATGCGCGTCTCAGCGAAACAGCGAGAACCGTCGATGAGCTGGCCGGCGTTCTGCGCACTACACCGGAGAATGTCGTGCGTCGCGTTCAGACCCTCGTAGAGGAGAAACGCTCGCTCGAGAAGCGTGTTGACGAGGCTATGCGCAGCGGCAGCGGGGGCGACGTGGATCGACTTCTGGGCAGTGCGCAGGACGTCAAAGGAGTGCGCGTCGTCGCCGCGCGCGTAATCGCGCCCGACAGCAAGACATTCGGTGCGCTCGCTGACGCAGTTCGCGATCGGATCGGCAGCGGAGTCGCCGTTCTCGCAGCGGAGATCAATGGAAAGCACAGCCTTCTTTCCGTAGTGACGGACGATCTGCGCGAGCGCGGCCTCCGAGCTGACAGTATTCTCAAGGAAGTTGCTTCAGCGGCCGGCGGCAGAGGTGGAGGGAAGGCCCACATGGCGCAGGGCGGGGTTCCCGATGAATCGGCCGTTGCGCAGGCTCTGGGGGCGGTTGTTCCGACGGTCGAGAAACAGCTCGGGTCCGTTTAGTTCGTCTCGACCTTCCACCTTCATTGCCGTGCGCTCACAGAAGTCCGATTATGAAGCGATAATGTTGAAGGAATGGCTTGCTTCGCGGACTCCACCTCCGCCACCGCGATTGGCAGCGAGACTCGACGCGGCGGTGTCGGACGTTACGGTCAATAGCCAGGACTCAATACCACGCTCGCTGATCGAGTCAGCATCGGCGATTCTGCGTGAAACACTCGCGCAGTCGAATAACGAGCGGAATGGAACCGTGGCGCTCGACCTTCTCGCGGCTGATGCTCTCATCACCTACGCTGTTGAAGTCGGCGCAGAAGACTGCGAGCGGTTCGCCGCGCTGACCGGCGAGATGATCGCCCGACTTTCGGCGGTGATCGGCGACGGCCGAGCAGAACCGAGGTGAACCACTTCTCTCAAGGCATGGAGCGCGCCTTCTGATAGTCATCCTGTTCACCGGCGGCACAATCGCGATGCGAAACGACCCCGCCGGAAGCGGGGCGGTACCAGCGCTCACTTCCGCGGAGATTCTCGAAGCGACGCGCGGGATCGATGCAGTCACCGGTGTCGAGACCGAGGAGTGGGGAGCATTCCCGGGTCCGCACATGACGGTGGAGCGAATGTGGGCGCTCCGCAATCGCATCGCCGAGCACCTTTTGCGTCCCGAAGTTACTGGAGTCGTCGTGACTCACGGAACGGACACGCTCGAGGAATCCGCCTATCTGGTCGCTCGGTCATTGTCGGCTGAAAAGCCGGTCGTGTTTACCGGCGCCATGCGCACCGTGAGTGATCTCGGATGGGATGGTCCCGCAAACCTTCTCGAGGCGGTTCGCGTTGCGGCCAGTCCGGAGATGCGAGGCAACGGTGTTCTGATCGTGATCAGTGGGCAGATTTTCGCGGGCCTCGATGCGACGAAAACGAACACTCATCTTCTCGACGCATTCGAGAGTCCGGGCCTCGGGCCGATCGGCGTGCTCGACGAAGGTGAGCTGATCATGCATCGGGAGCTTCCGCCGGCACGGCCCATCATCGATCCGCCGGTGCTGGCAACGCCCGTTGACGTCATATTCGTTGTCGCGGGCTGCGACGAGCGACTCCTCGAGGCGTCGCGACCAGTCGCGCGCGCGGTTGTGATAGCGGCAATGGGTCGGGGCAATGTGCCCCCGGCCATGGTGCCCGCTATCGAGCGCTGGATCGCAGACGACAAGCCAGTGGTTCTGACATCCCGAACTCAGGGAGGTCGTGTCGGTCACACGTACGGCTATGCCGGCGGCGGAAGACGACTGGAGGAGATGGGTGTGATCTTCGGTGGCTCGCGCCGCGCGCAACAGGCGCGAATCGATCTCATGCTGGCCCTCGGAGCGGGAATGAGCATAACGGCGATCCGTTCGGTTTTCGGGGAAGCCTGAGCGATGGGATCGCCTGATAATCGAGAACAGCGGCCTCACCCGGTTGCGCGCGACGTGCATCCACCACGCGAAGTCCTGAAGATCGCGCGCAAGCTCGAGAAAGCCGGCTTCGAAACATGGTGCGTTGGCGGAGCCGTGCGCGACGCGCTACTCGGCCACCGGCATCTCGACTGGGATCTAGCGACGTCTGCGCGACCGGAAGAAGTCAGGAGTCTTTTCGCGCGCACGGTTCCGGTGGGAATCGAGTTCGGAACAGTCGGTGTGCTTGACGACAAGAGCATCATGCACGAAGTGACGACTTATCGCCGCGACGTTCAGACAGATGGCAGGCATGCCGTGGTAGAATTCGGCGCGTCTCTCGATGAAGATCTCGCGCGCCGTGATTACACGATAAACGCGATAGCGTTTTCGCCGACGCACGAGACCTGGCACGATCCGTTCGGCGGGCGAGCCGATCTCGAGCTCGGCGTCGTCCGCGCTGTCGGGGACCCTTTGGAAAGGATGCGCGAAGATCGACTCAGAGCTTTGCGGGGGATGCGATTTGCCGCGCGCTTCGATTTCGACATCGAGGCTGGCACCTGGGCGTCGATCATCGCCAGTGCGCCTCACCTCACGCGATTATCGGCCGAGCGCGTGAAGCAGGAGATAGAGAAGACGATGGAGCAGGTTCGTTTGCCCAGCCGGGCTTTCCGGATGTGGCGAGACAGCGGCGCACTTGGCGCGTTGGTTCCGGCTCTGGCGGGAGTAACCGATCTACATCTCGCAGCGCTCGATCATCTGCCGATCCCGGGAATGCTCACCCGACCGCAGAGAAAGGTGATGCGTGTCACGGGTCTTTTTGCCGGCGCGAATCCGCGCGAAGTCGGCGCGACCCTGAAGGCGCTCAGATTCTCGAACGCAGAGACAAAATGGATCTCGAGTGTGCTGACTGCGTGGCAAGAGCACGCTGATGGGATGAAACAGGCACTGATGCAGGACAACCCGCCCGCAGACTCGACGCTCCGGCGGTGGGCAGCGGTTGCCGGTCGCACGCGTCTTGCCTCAGTGCTTCGCCTTGCAGCCGCTCAGTGGTGGGCGGAGCGCGGCGCCGGTCTGCCGGCACCGTCAAAAGAGCGCGTGGCTTCTGTTTATCGACGCGCTCTGCGCATCGCGTACCGGGATCCGATAGACGTAAGCGATCTGGCAATCGGAGGCAGCGATTTGGAGAGGATTGGAATAACAGGGCCGGCTGTGGGACGCGCGTTACGCAGTTTGCTCGAAAAGGTTATTAATGACCCGAATGTGAACACTCACGATCGCCTGCTGGCCATTGCCAGCGGCGAAGAAGTCGCATCGGACGGCTCGTCGCAGAGACAGCGCGGGCCCGGCGGGTAATCCCAAATGCTCTTTCGCGGCAGAAACCCGGACGTGACTGTCTGGAAGCGCTTTCGCTCGGGAACTGACGGATTCACGTTCGTCAAGAACGGGGAGATCTACGAGGCCTACATCGCCGCGAACGCGGAGCGCGTCGTTGACCTGTTTTATACGCTGAGCGAACAGCTGGCTCCGGCGATCGACGTTGTCATCGAGGATCTTCGTTCGGAGACCACGTGGGATGGAGATTCAGTTGCATTGCCGGATGTTCGCGATGCCATCGCGCGGCTGAAGGTGCCGCTGGCGACCTACGGGGGAGTCGAGATTTCGTTGTATACGGCGGACGATCAGCTTACGCTCACGCCGCAGCTCGAGCTCTACATCTTTTCGCGGTCGGATCGATGGATCTATCTGCTGCAGGGAAAGGGTCTGGAGGAGCGTGCCTCGCTAGCCGATAAGTCGTGGCGCTCCCAATCCTGGGATCGCGCATTGGCGCCTTCACTCACAGCCGCCATAAGCACCGCCGCGGAGCGGCTCGCATTGACTCCGGCGTGATTCGTCCCGCGGTCGCGTACACGTTGATCGCGGCCGCCGCAAACATTGTTGGCGCGGCCGCCGTAACGTCCCGGTCGCAATGGAGCTTGACCGCTCTCGACAAGCTCATCGCGCTGTCGGCCGGCTTCATGATCTCGGTTGCTCTCCTTGACCTGATTCCGGAAGCGATTGCTGTACATGGTCCGAGCGCCGGGTTGATCGTGTTGATGGGATACGTCCTGGTGCACCTCACGCAACACACGCTCACCCCGCATTTTCATTTCGGCGAAGAAGTGCACCAGGTGACCCGCGCCGTGAGCATGTCAGCGTTGATTGGGCTCCTGCTTCACACGTTCGTGGACGGCGTTGCGATTACGAGCGGGTTCGACGTCAGTGCTTCGCTCGGCCTCCTCGTTTTCCTTGCGATCGTGCTGCACAAGCTGCCGGAAGGGCTGGCGATCTCGAGTCTCTTCCTTGCGGCGGGCGCATCACGCGGGCGAGCGCTGCTCGCCGGTGCAGCGCTCGGCGGCGCGACGCTGATAGGTGGTCTGGCTACCGAATACTTCGCTCCACTTCGCATGTATGGTCTTCCTCTCGCGGCGGGAGTGGCGCTGTATGTCGGTGCATCGAATCTCGTTCCGGAATTCCAGGGCAAGAAAGGCTGGGGACTGCCCGTCAGCTTCTTTGCGGGCTGCGGATTCTACCTTCTAGCGCGGAACTTGATGAGATGAGCACTCGATTGGACCAGGGGACTACGGGACGACAACAGCATTGAAAAACGATTTGGCGGATTTAACGGATTCGGCGGATAATACGGAAACTGATTTGGTTAGCAACAACGACGGGTCACATTCGAGTTCCTGCTGTTCCGTAGCTCCCCAAAGGTTCTGCGGTTATCCGCCGAATCCGCTAAATCCGCCGAATCGTTTTTCACCCTTCGTCATAGATGTTTGCCGGGCGGGGCCGTTGGTCTGATCGATTATGCCTAAGAAATTCCGCAGTGCAGGCGCGGGTGCCACCAAACGCAGATCGTCTGGCGAGGAATCGCTTTTCACACCGCCCGCCTCGGCGCAGCCGCTTGCCGCGCGGATTCGTCCGCAGACGCTCGATGAACTTGTCGGCCAGCACCACCTGCTCGATCTCGGCAAGCCACTGCGTGAGGCGATCGAGCGCGGTGCTATCACCTCGATGGTTTTCTGGGGACCGCCGGGCTCTGGAAAGACCACGATCGGCAGGCTTATCGCGCATTACACCGACCGCGAGTTCGTTCCGTTCTCCGCTGTTACCGAAGGTGTTGGGCGTGTTCGCGAGATAATCGCCGCCGCCGAGGAACGGCTGGAGCTCGGACGCCAGACGATACTCTTTGTCGACGAGATTCATCGCTTCAACAAGGCGCAGCAAGACGCCTTTCTCCCGCACGTCGAGAGTGGGACTGTCACGCTGATCGGTGCGACGACGGAGAATCCATCGTTCGAAATGAATGGCGCGCTGCTGTCACGCATGCGCGTCCTCGTGCTCGAGCCGATATCGGCCGATGACATTCTCGTTCTGATGCGCCGCGCGCTGTCGGATGCCGAGCGTGGTCT
>JBDSVO010000248.1:0-2721 GCA_039927215.1 Gemmatimonadaceae bacterium | reverse complement strand
TGGCTCGCATACCTGCCGCATTGGAAAGCCACGCCAGATCCGGAGAGCAAGCTCGCTGTGTTCTCCACCACCCCCGCGATACGACAGCCGAGCGCCAATCTCGTCTCGGAGATCATTGGCGGCTTCGCGCTGGTGCTCGCGCTGCTCGCTGTGATTTCGCCCGCCAACTTTGTGCCCGGGTCAGACCTCGCGAAGGGATTCGGTCCCGTGCTCGTCGGCGTCATCGTAATGGCCATCGGTCTCTCGCTCGGCGGCCCTACCGGCTATGCGATAAATCCCGCGCGCGACCTGGGACCTCGCATCGCCCATGCTGTACTTCCGATCGCAGGTAAAGGAAGCTCCGACTGGGGCTACGCCTGGATTCCCATCGCCGGCCCGATTATCGGCGGCGTTCTCGGGGCGATGGTCTATCAGCTCATGTGGAAGTCATGAAATACATCCTCGCTCTCGATCAGGGCACGACAAGCTCACGCGCGATCGTCTTCGATCACGCCGGTTCGATCGTCGCCGTCGCGCAAAAGGAATTCCCGCAGATTTTTCCCAAGCCGGGTTGGGTGGAACACGATCCGCGCGACATCTGGTCTACTCAAGCGGGCGTCGCCGCCGAGGTGCTGACGAAGGCGAATGTCGGCGCGGCTGACGTCGCCGCCATCGGCATCACCAACCAACGCGAGACTACGGTCGTGTGGGATCGCAACACTGGCGAGCCCATCCACAACGCCATCGTCTGGCAGGACCGGCGCACCGCGAACATCTGCGATCGCCTTCGAGCGCGGAAGATGGATCGCATGATCCGGCGCAAGACCGGCCTCGTGATCGACGCGTATTTCTCCGCAACGAAGGTTCAGTGGATTCTGCAAAACGTGAAGAGCGCGCGCGCCAGAGCGAAGGCAGGAGAGCTCGCGTTCGGCACGATTGACTCCTGGCTCGTATGGAATCTCACCGGTGGCAAAGTGCACGTGACCGACGCGAGCAATGCATCGCGAACGATGTTGTACGACATCTCGAAAGGAGACTGGGACGATGAGCTGCTGAAGCTCTTCACGGTCCCGCGATCGATGCTGCCTGAAGTTCGGTCATCGAGCGAGGTTTACGGTGTGACCAAGCTGCTCGGCACCCCGATACCGATCGCGGGCATTGCCGGCGACCAGCAGGCTGCACTCTTCGGCCAGGCGTGCACAAAGCCGGGGATGGCGAAAAACACTTACGGAACCGGCTGCTTCATGTTGATGAACACCGGCACTAAGCGCATAGCATCGAAGAACAACCTCCTTACGACTGTCGCATGGCGCATCGGTGATAGAACCGATTACGCGCTCGAGGGAAGCATCTTCATCGCAGGCGCTGTAGTGCAATGGCTCCGGGATGGTCTCGAGTTCTTTCGTTCAGCTGCTGAGGTCGAAGCACTCGCCGCCAGTGTCAGCGACACCGGCGGAGTCTATCTCGTCCCCGCATTCGCCGGACTAGGCGCGCCTCATTGGGATCAGTATGCGCGCGGTACCATTGTGGGACTGACGCGCGGATCGACAAAAGCACACATCGCTCGCGCCGCGCTCGAGGGAATCGTGCTCCAGGTGATGGACGTCCTCAAAGCGATGGAAGCCGACGCGGGCATCAAGTTGAAAGAGCTTCGCGTGGACGGTGGCGCGAGTGCGAACGACCTCCTGATGCAATTGCAGGCCGACCTTCTCAACGTTCCGGTCGTCCGACCGAAAGTCGCGGAGACGACGGCCCTCGGCGCCGCATATCTCGCGGGATTGGCCGTCGGCTATTGGAAGAACGAGGCGGACATCGCGCGCCAGTGGCAGGTCGACAAGCGATTTACCCCGGCCATGAAGTCACCAGCGCGAACCCGCATAGTGAAAGGATGGGTTCGGGCGCTGAGCCGGGCGAAGCAGTGGGAGGTGCTGTAAGTGCCGTGGGATATTGTGACGTTCATCGTAGTGGAGCGATTCAATCGCCCCGCTGAGTCACACCAGGAATAGCGAAGGCCATCAACTGCTCCAAAGCCGTTCGCTTACTTCCCTCGCCGAGAAAAACGGAGCGCGCGTCCTCACCCCTCCGCTGGGTCGGCCAATCGAGCCGGACCTCGTCGAGGACACGCCGCGGTGGTGGCGCGGTCTGGCGCGATAACCACGCAGCGCGCTACGTAGTTGCCGCCGTCAGACAGCTGAAGATCGTCAACCATCGACGCGCTCAGTCGCATTAAATTGGAGCTCACAATGCCTGCACCGAAGAAGGGAGCAAGGTTCGATCCTTACAGGAATTACAAGTTCCGCGTCAAATGGGATGGCCGGCTGGTCGCCGGCGTAACCCACGTCAGCGGACTCAAGCGGGTCACCGAAGTGGTCGAGTATCGCCAGGGCTCTGGTGGCCCTTCGCAAAAGCTTCCTGGTCGTGCGAGTTACGAGCCTATCACGCTCGAGCGCGGCATCACGAGGGACAGGACCTTTGAGGCATGGGCAAAACAGGTAATGGATGTCAGAGGTCCGTCGCTCAAGTTCCGCAAAGAGGTGCGGATCGAGGTGTACTCGGAGGCGGGAGCTTTGATGCTCGCTTATCACGTTCACCGCTGCTGGCCTTCGGAATATGTGGCATTGAGCGGCCTCGACGTCGACGAGCGTCGCCTCATTCAATCGCTGACGCTCCAGCACGAAGGCTGGGAGAGGGTTGTTGCCGTCGGCGCGCGGTCCCGAATTCGGTGAAGCGTTGCACCTGGCC
>JBDSVO010000247.1:0-3507 GCA_039927215.1 Gemmatimonadaceae bacterium | reverse complement strand
GCCTGTGCCTGGGCGGTGATGGGCACCATGAATAACGTCGCTGCTGTAGCGAGCAGCGCGGCTGGGAGAGATTTCATGGCAGAAAATTTACGGGGTATCCGCTGTAGTCGTAATCCCGGGAGATACGACTTCGGATTCCGGACTAACTGCACAGCAGTTCGTAGTGCAGTTGGTCCGTGCATCCGCAGTTAAGTCCGAGTCCGGGTCGCCGTCTTGATTATTCGATCGGTTTGATGCCTCTGGCGCTAAGCAACCTGTTGAACGCCACAAGATCCGTCTCCAACACCCTGTCGAGCTCAGCACGTGTAGAGACGACCTGCTTGGCGAGCAGCTGCTGGACTTCACGCTGCTGCGCGGTTGGAGTGAAATCCGATGCGCCGACGCCGCCGGCGAGATAGTTCAGCCGTCCGCCCAGCATCACTGGCCAGCGCACTTCGTCCTGTCCGCGTCCGGAAAGGCGGAGGTCGACGATGTTCCGTTCTACGGCGATGAGCTTTTGCTCGAGCGAGTCAGCAGCTGCGCGCACGTCGGGTGTGCTGGTGAGACGCTGGATCTGTTGTCGCGCGGATTCGATGCGGTTCAACATCTGTGCTGTTGCTTCGATATCCCGCTGAAGGTCGAGAAGGAGGGCGTTCGCAGCGCGAATGTCGTGATCGGTTGCGCTCGAGTTCGGATCCTTCCTCACCTCGAGTGGCTGGGATAAGGTCTGACCGTCGACAGTGAGCCGCACCGTGTAAGAGCCGGGAGGCATGAGGACGGAAAACCTGCTCAGTCCGGGGGCGCTGCGAGTGCTGTCGCGGTCGAACCGTAACTCCGCGTTGTATAGCGGTTTGGTCCGGAGGCGGGCGACTGCCGTTGAGTCGTTGCGAAGGTTCCAGTAAACTCGGTTGAGGCCTTTCCTCCCCGTGCCATGAAACGTGCGAATCGCTTTCCCGGCTGCGTCGAGAATTGCGATCGAAGGCGCAGTCCCGCCGCTGTCCGCGCGCGCGGCCTTCAGCCAGTAGTTGATTGCGGCGCCGTATGGAGGGTTCGTCCCGGCCGTCGGGTCATCGGTGGTCGCATAATTCCCGGCAATGTCTCTAAACCGGTAGACCGGACGCGGAGCAAAGAGATGGACATTCGAAGACGTCACAGCAGGCGTCAGCTTCTGAAGCGGACTCAAGTCGTCAAGGATCCAGAAGCCACGTCCGTATGTCGCAATGACGAGATCGTTGAAGTGCTCCTGAATCACCATGCCGTAAACCGGCGCCGGAGGAAGATTCATTTGCAGCGGTTGCCATCGATCGCCGTCGTCGAAGGAGACATAGAGTGCGTTCTCGGTGCCGGCGTACAGCAGTCCACGACGCACCGGATCTTCGCGAATGATGTGCGCGTAGCTCAGTGGACTCTTTGGAATTCCTGTAACGATCAGCTTCCACGTTTTCCCGAAGTTCTTCGTTCGGTAGATCCACGGGTCACGATTATTCTCCTGATGGCCATCGACGATCAGGTAGGCCGAGCCGGCATCGTATCGTGAAGGCTCGATATGCCGAATCGAGCCCCATTCGAGAATGGCCGGAATGTTTTTCGTGACGTTCGTCCACGCCCTGCCGCCGTCGCGCGTTACGTGGACCAGCCCGTCGTTGCTGCCGGTCCACATCAGACCTGGCAGGAGGCGTGATTCGGCGAGCGCGTAAACCACGCCTCCGTACTCCACGCCGATGTTGTCGGGTGTGAGTCCGCCTGAAATCTGCTGTTTCGACTTGTCATTGCGCGTCAAATCGGGACTGATGATCTGCCAGCTCCTGCCGCCGTTCGACGACGTATGCACGAACTGGCTCGCGATGTACACCTTGTTGTGATCATGGGGTGAGATCAGAAACGGCGCATCCCATATGAATCGATAGGGTATCTCCGCCGCTGGATGCCCTCCCGTGCTGAGCGGCCAGACTTCCACATTCTGGCTCTGCCGCGTCCGCTCATCGAAGCGAACCACTATTCCACCTCGGCTCCCCGATCCCGAGGCCGTGGACCAGATGATGTTTGGATCGACTGGATCGGGCGTTGCCCATCCGCTCTCGCCGCCGTCAACGCCGTGCCACTCGCTGCGCGCGATTGTATTGCCGGACCTGCTGTTGCTCGGCCCACGGTACGATGGACCGTCCTGCTTGTTGCCGTAAACGAAGTAAGGGATGCGGTTGTCCACGGTGACGTGGTACATCTGCGCGATCGGGAGCTGAACGCGAAGCCACGTTCGGCCGCGCGTCGTTGAGATCGAGACCCCCGGATCGTTCGCAACGATCATCCGATTCGCGTTGCCGGGATCGATCCACATGTCGTGGTTGTCTCCGCCGGGAGTGCTCGTGGCCGGGACGCGGAGCGCGGCCGAATCCGCCGGCACGCGCGCGGCTGCGGCTTCGGCGGCGACGCCTCCGCCAAAACCGGCGGCTGAGTTTGTGACCCCGCCGTCGAGTGAGCGGCTGAACGTCGCGCAGAGAAAATACGTTTCGTCCGGGTTATCAGTCGATACAGCCATGCGTGTATAGTACGGCTGCCGACAGGCGAGATTCCTGTCGTAGCTCACGACCTTCCACGTCGCACCGCCGTCGTCTGAGCGCCAGAGCTCGCCGTTGTCGGTTGGCTGCCCGTGAATCGGTACGCCGTCGCCGGTCTCGATCAGCGCGTAAATGCGGTCGGGCTTCGATGGAGCGAACGCCAGGCCGATCTTCCCCAGGGTGCGCGTCGGCAATCCATTCCCCTGCAATCGAGTCCAATTGCTGCCGCCGTCCTTCGACACGAAGATTCCGCTGCCCGGCCCACCGCTTTCGCGTCCCCACGTGTGCATCTCGAGCTGCCACATCGCGGCAAACAACGTTTGCGGATTCGTCGGATGCATGACGACGTCAATGCCGCCGGTGTTCTGGTCGACGAAGAGAACGCGCTTCCACGTTCGGCCGCCGTCGGTCGTTTTATAAATCCCGCGCTCCTGCTGCGGGCCGTAGCTGTGGCCCTGCGCGGCGGCGAAGACGATATCGGGATTCTTTGGATCGATTGCAAAACGCCCGATGCGCCCGGACGCTTCGAGTCCCATGCGAGTCCAGGTGCGACCAGCGTCGGTGGATTTGTACACCCCGTTGCCGAGCGAGATGTGACTTCGAATGAACGGCTCGCCTGTGCCCGCCCAGACTATGTTCGGGTTGGATGGGGCGACGGCGAGAGCGCCGATGGAGGAGACGTCTTTATCATCGAAGATGGGAGTCCAGTGAATGCCCGCGTCGGTGGTTTTCCATATTCCACCCGACGCAGCTCCTGCATAGTAGACGTTGGGATCACCTGGAACGCCCGTCGCTGTGGCGACGCGATTTCCGACAGGGCCGATGTAGCGCCACCTGAGCTGTGCTGCGGTAGTTGAATCGAACTGAGGCGCCTGGGCCTCGGCGAGCGTTGCGAAACCGATCAGAGTGGCGGTGAGGACGGCGCGCAGGCGAGAGATCATTTAGCAGCTCCGCGTGGGGTTGCTTCGCATGG
>JBDSVO010000246.1:0-18030 GCA_039927215.1 Gemmatimonadaceae bacterium | reverse complement strand
GCGTCACGCTCTCGCGCCCCGCGGATCATCTCGTACTCGGGCAGCGAATGACACAGCTCCTTGATCGAGAGAACGAGTAACTCGGGCATGGCCTCGATGCGACGTGCCTCATCGCAGATCAGCGCCGCGGCGCTACGGATTTTTTCGTTGAGGTCGCAGCCCTCCTTTCGCGCTCTGATGGATTCACGAAGGAGCTCGATAGCGTTCGGTGGAGCGACAATGCGATCACCGGACGTGAAAACTGGCGCGTGGCTGTCGTACTCTCGCGCAGATGTCGACATCACATCACTCGTGACGAATTGTTCGACATGATCTGATGAATCGTGCATCATGTATGGGCAACCATATATAGGCGCACTGCAATAAACAAGAGTATTTTCCTTACACAATGCATCGCCTGCGATGATTGTCTTTCACCGTACGGTTTGCTCGGTCATTACTCCCTTGAGAGCAGGTTTTCGCGCCGCCTGATGGGCAGCATAGCACTCGCACGATGCGGCCTCGAGCCCAGTTCGATTGGTAACGGTAATTCTACCGCGTCCGTGAGAGATGAGGCCGGCGCGCTCGAGAATTCCAATCGCGACAGTCACGCCAGGACGGCGCACTCCCAGCATCTGCGCAAGAAATTCCTGCGTCAATGGAATCTCATTGGAGCCAACGCGATCGTTCGACATCAACAGCCACTTGGCGTAGCGAACACTCGGAACGGCGGGGGAAACCGGACGCCACAGGCCGATCGGGATAACGATGTCCGCATCCTCGACATCTATAGAAACGCGGCGTCGGTCCGCATCGACGCCTCGAACTGGATCGATTACCTGCAGGTTGCGAAGTGGAGAGGACGATGGGTAATCGTGAACGTCCTCTGGGATCTCAAGCCGAAGAGCTGAGCAGTGGATGGGCTGCTACCAGCGCTTGATCTCCTCGCTGGCAAAGTTGCACAGGGCCGCAAGCGTCATATCGTCCGCGCTCTCCCATGCCTCGGGCACTGGCAATAGTCGCTTCCTCTCGCCTTCGCCCTGCCGCTCGAAGCAAAGCCAACCCCGCTCGAGCGGGACGCCCGGGAACCGCGCCATCGGCTGAGTGCGACGATCGCTCTCATGTCGCCGGTCTGGCGCATACGTCCGTGTTCGACCGCGTCGATCGGGAATGTCTCGCCGGTCCTGGGCGCGCCTTTCCGACTCCGATGGATTGGTCTGCCATACTTCCCAGCGCCGCCCCAGGTAATCCTCGAAGACGCGGAACCTCATGCGATCATCCTCGGAAAGAAAGACGGTACCTCGTGCTCCGAATCCGCAGGCGAAATTCATGCCGGCCCCACGCGAGCGAATGAGCAGGGCAATCACCGGCGCGCTTCTCGGTTTGCTTGAGTCCTTCCCTTAAACCGCCTATGTTCCGAGACCTCCCGGAGAGATGGCCGAGAGGCTGAAGGCACCGGTTTGCTAAACCGGCATACGTGGAAACGCGTATCGAGGGTTCGAATCCCTCTCTCTCCGTTCCGAGTACCGGGGTCCGCGCGCCATGACGGTCGCGGGCCCGTTCTTTTCCAAGCGGGTAGCGGTTAGTGGTTAGCGGTTAACGGGTAGCGTGTAGTCCTCAGTTTTCTTCAGGCGAAATGACAGAGCCTCCTATCCCAGAAGCACCGCGACTGAGGTTTGCCCCCTCGCCAACCGGCTATCTCCATGTTGGCGGCGCACGCACCGCACTCTTCAACTGGCTCTACGCTCGTCACAACGACGGGAAATTCCTCCTCCGCATCGAGGACACTGACAAGGCGCGCAGCACCGACGAGAGCACACGCGCCATCTTCGAGGGAATGGAGTGGCTCGGCCTCGACTGGGACGAGGAAGTCGTTTATCAGGGCGCGAATCTCGAGCGCCATCGCGCCGATGCACTGCGAATGCTCGAGGCCGGCTCGGCGTACCGGTGCTTTTGCACGCCCGAGGAGCTGGAGGAGCGACGGCGCGCCAGCGCTTTCGGCAAGGAAGCCTTCAAGTACGATCGCCGTTGCGACCGGCTCCCGCCGGAGCAGATACAGGAGCGGGTCGATCGCGGCGATCCGTTCGTCGTGCGGTTTCGAATCCCCGAGGGAACAACAGAGTGGGTCGACCTCGTACACGAGAGAATCGCGTTTCCGAATAAGGATCTCGATGACTTCGTGATTCTCAGATCGAACGGAACGCCGATTTACAATCTGGCAGTAGTCTCCGACGACATCGCAATGGGAATCAACGTGGTGATGCGCGGCGACGACCACATCTCGAACACGCCCAAACAAATCCTGATATACCGAGCGCTCGGCGCGGAGCTGCCGACGTTTGCACATCTCCCGATGATTCACGGCATGGACGGAAAGAAGCTGAGCAAACGCCACGGTGCGACAGCCGTTGGCGATTACGAGCATCAGGGACTTCTTCCATCTGCGATGCTCAATTTCCTCGCGCTTCTCGGGTGGTCTCCCGGCGGCGATCGCGAAATCATGACGATGCAGGAGATGATCGAGCTGTTCACGCCCGACGGATTGCAGAAGAAAGCAGCGATCTTCGATCCGAAGAAACTCGAGTGGATGAACGGGCAGCACCTGTCGATTACGCCCTTGTCGGAGCTCGAGCCCCGGGTGACACCGGCGATTGTTGCAGCCGGTCTGGCTGCTGAGGCAGCGCTTGCTACGCGGCGAGAATGGTATCTGGAGCTGCTGGACCTTCTGCGTGTGCGGGCGCGAACGATCGATGACATCGTGAGGCAGGCTGGGCCGTACTTCCTCGACCGTATCGAGTACGATCCCGAGGCAGTCGCAAAGAATTGGAAGGATCCGGTCGAAGCCGCTGAAATCCTGAAAGGCGTGCTGGAAACCCTCAGATCCGACCCTAACTGGGAACCCGCCGGGCTCGAGGCCGCCTTACGGAGCTTAGCCGAATCAAAAGGGATAGCGGCCGGCAAGATTTTTCAGCCACTCCGCGTCGCGCTGACGGGCCTAACCGTCAGCCCGGGCATCTTCGAGGTGCTGATTGCCATGGGCCGCGACCTCGCACTGAAGCGCGTTGCGGACGCCATAATATGGCTGGACCCGGAAAAAATCCGACATTAACTCGCGGTTGACGCAATAGGACGAAAACACCAGATTATGCGCTGAACGCGGTGCCCCGTGGCCTAGTGCCAGCGGGGTGTCGCCCATTTCCGGGAGATTGTGATGGCTGAAGCGCTCACCCAGCTCGAGGGCTCAGTTTATAAATACCTGCTCGATTTCACAGCTGACCACACCTATCAGCCGAGCATTCGCGATATAGGAAAGCAGTTCCAAATCAAGTCGACAAAGACGGTTTCTGACCTCCTCCAGTCACTCGCGCGCAAGGGTTACATAGAGCGCGATCCGGCGCGTTCGCGCGGAGTGCGCTTGCTCGGATTCACGGGCGGCGGAAAGACGAAGCCTGTTCCGTATTACGGAAAGATTCACGCGGGCGAGCCGTCGTTATTACCCGAGCATCGAGAAGGCTACATCACGATGGATCGCCGCTTCATTCCCGCCGAGGAAGTCTTTTTCCTGCGCGTGAAGGGAGACAGCATGATCGGGCGCGCGATAAACGACGGGGACTACGTGATGGTGAATCCGATCGCGAAGCCGAAGGAGAACGACATCGTGGCGGCCCGCATCGGCGAGGAGGCGACTGTAAAAACTCTCAAGCACTCGAACGGGAAGATCGTTCTCGAGCCCGCGAATCCAGTTGAGCGTCAGATCACGCTGGACGACGATGACGACTACAGCATCCTCGGCGTTTTGTGCGGAGTCTTCCGCCCTTTTGTGACAATGGAAGCGATGACGGCGGCGCAAAACAACGGTAACGCTAGTTAGCGGGCGCCTGCCCTTCGCGGCTTACCCGCGATCAGGAGTTGCCTGAACGGCCGGCGGTGAATCCGCCGGCCGTTTTTTGTCTCCTCCAGCTGCTGCTGCCGCTTTCTCTCGCTCCTTTCGCTCGCGGATGCTGCGCACGGCTTTCTTGAAATCCGCTTCGTTCATGCCGCGTTGCGCCTGTGACCTGATGTCCGAGTTGAGCTGTGCAGACGCCTTATATCGCTCGGCTAGAATCGGATTGGCCTGAACGTTCAGCGGAAGCATGCCCAGCAGCGCCGTCGGAATCGAGAATTTTCCTAGGTGGATGTACTGCGGATCGATTCCGTACTTCTTGCCGTCGCGCTCGAACGTCCAGTCGCCCGGTTTGCGTTTGCCCGCGGCGACAGCGAGAGAATCATTATACGGTGTGATGAGATCGGCGATCACGCTGTCGAGCCGCTGGGTTGCGGTCTTTGGTGCCGCGACAACATCACCCGGTGTTGGCCAGAGACGCGGATCCGTGTAAGTCGGCCGAATGCCTCGCGCCGGTCCGCCGGTTCCGACGAGCGGGCCGCTGCCTTCTTCGGCAGCGGGTTTTGTGGCGGGGGAGATCGGCGGAAGCGCGCTCGGAGTTTCAGTCGGAGCAACAAGCTTGACCGCCGGGGTCCTGGTTGCCGGCCTGTTGTCACCACCGCTCTTGCCGATTACGGGAGCGCCGCTCGCTTTCGGAAGCACGAGGAAGCCGATTCGCTCTGCGGGCACCGGCGGCGATTTCCGTCCGCCGAAAACCGTGAGGAATGCGTTCGGGGTGATTACGTACTTGAGGAGAAGCACGGCCAATACGACGTGCGCTCCGATGGAAACGAGCAGATACGCCGGAGGCCGACGACGACCCGCCGCCTCCGGCTGAGGGACCCGCGTGCGGTTCCAAAGCGTGTTCAAGCTGCGCCGGTCCCCTTCACGCCTACGCTCAAGCGCGTGAGTACGCGACCTGCGCGGACAGCCGCTTCTCGAATGCGCTCGGGCGACGTCACGAAAGAGACACGAAAGTATCCCTCGCCACCAACGCCGAAATTAGAGCCAGGCATCACGACCACTCCTTCCTCCTCAATCAAGAACTGAGCGAACTCCGCGCTCGTGACGTGCTCCGGCAACGGAATCCAGAGGTACATGGTGGCCTTCGGCGTGCTGCAGGCAAAGCCGCCTTCCGTGAATGCCGCCACCGCCGCATCGCGCCGCTCCTTGAAGGCCGCAACGTTTCCGGGAAGGAACTCGGATGAGCTGTCCAGAGCGCTCGCGGCTGCAGCCTGCACAGCCATGAAGTTGCCGGTGTCCACGAACGATTTCACCTGTGCAAGCGCTCCGACGAGCTCCGAGCGTCCTGCGGCCCAACCACATCTCCACCCAGTCATGTTGTAGCTCTTCGAGATCGAATGAAACTCGATGGCAACGTCGCGAGCGCCGTCGATCTCGAAAATGCTGGGCGGGACATAGCCGTCGAACGCAATCTCCGAGTACGCATTGTCGTACACCAGCAGAATGTCGAGTTCCCTGCACCGCTTCACCACGCCCTCGAGATAATCCACCGGCGCGATCGCCGCAGTTGGATTATTGGGATAATTGAGGTAAAGAATCCGCGCGCTGCGCAGAACGTCCGGCGGGATTTCATCGACGTCCACGAGGAAATCGTTCTCGCGGCGAAGCGCGTAGACGTATGGGTCACCGTTCGAGAGAAGCGTCCCGCCGAGATACGACAGGTAGCCGGGCTCGGGAACGATCGTCACGTCGCCGGGATTGACGTAAGCAAGCGCGAGGTGTGCTATGCCTTCCTTTGACCCGAGCAGCGGCACGATCTCTTTCACGGGATCGAGCTCGAGACCGAATCGGCCGCGCATCCACCGCACGATGGACTCGCGGAATTCCATCAAGCCGAGCCCGAAGCCGTACCGACTCATTGCTGGATTCGCGGCAGCTTCAGCAATCCGGCGCACGGCGGCTGGAGGCGGGGCCAGATCCGCATCTCCGGCGCCGAGGTCTATCACGTCCACGCCTCGGGCAAGGAGCTCCCGCTTTTTCGCGGGAATCGCAGCCATTGGATAATCGGGAAGCCCTAGCAGCCGCTCGGAGTACCGAGGCATCAGCCGCGCGCCTGCACTGGATTGCTGACCTTGCTGATGCCTTCGATCTCCACCTCGACTACGTCGCCGGGCGCCAGCGGCCCCACGCCGGATGGGGTTCCTGTAGCGACGATGTCTCCCGGCTCGAGTGTCATTACATGTGATACGTACGAGAGAACCTTTCCGATGGAAAAAGCCATTTCCTTCGCTGAGGCTCGCTGCCGCTCGATCCCATTTACTCGCGTCACGACCGTAAGCGTCGTCAGATCATCAGGAGGAGATGCAACTGGACCGAGCGGGCAGAACGTGTCGAACCCTTTCGCCCGCGTCCACTGACTGTCCTTGCGTTGAAGATCCCGCGCCGTGACGTCATTCACCGCGAGAACCCCGGAGATTGCGTGTTCGGCATCGCCCTCGCTGGCGCGCGTGAGCGGCGTTCCTATCACGACGCCAATCTCACCCTCGAACTCAACCTGCTGCGATTGCTCCGGCAGCAGAATCATCTCGCCATTCGCTATGATGCTCGACGACGGCTTGAGAAAAAAGAGCGGCTCGGCAGGAACCTCGTTCCCCAATTCGCGCGCGTGCTCCAGGTAGTTTCGTCCAATACACACGATCTTGCCCGGACGGATCGGAGCGCGCTTGTCCTCGCCTGTGGTACCCGTCTTCGCTTGAGCTGCTGTAATGGATCTTGACATGGTTCGTTTGGCGGCGGGTGACATGTTAATCGGACACTGCGTAGAAGTCGCGCAGTTGCCGGGAGATTTCAGGCCACGGTAGCATCAGTCGCCTGGCCGGCGGCAATGCGCGCATCAGCTCTGCACCATAGGCCTTGGTGATCACCCGATTGTCGGCGATGATAACGGCGCCGCGATCGGTCGCAGTGCGGATCAGACGTCCGAACCCCTGCTTCAATCTCAGTGCGGCGTGCGGCACCATGTACTCGACGAATGGATCGCCACCTCTGTCGAGAATCGCTTCGCAGTTCGCGGCCGTCACCGGCTCACTCGGGACGCGAAACGGGAGCCGCGCGATCAGCAATCCACGAAGCGCGTTTCCCGGGACGTCGACGCCTTCCCAGTAGGACGATGTGCCAATCAACACTGCTCTCCCCGAATGCCGAAACTTCTCCAGCAGAACGTCGCGGCTGTCTTCTCCGTGAACGAGCAGCAGCCGATCGTGGAGCGCTCCACGCGCCCGCAGCTCGAGTGCTGACTCCCTCACATCGCGATGGCTCGTGAACAGAACGAACAATCCACCGTCGCTCGCTTCGGCGAAGTCGGCAATCATCTGGATGACAGCGAACAGATGCCCCGTCGCGTCCGCGTTTGGCGCGGGAATGTCGGTTGGTATGGCAATAACAGCCTGGGTCGCATAATTGAACGGCGACGCGAACGTCGCTGTGACCGGCGGAATGTCCAGCTGATCAACGCCGAGGCGGCTCGCAAGAAACTCGAAGCGGGAGTCGGTCGCGAGCGTCGCGCTAGTCACTATTGCAGTCTTGACGCGTCCGAACAGGTCATCGCGAAGTATCGGCGCGAGGTCGAGTGGCACCCACGTCACCGCTATGTTGCCCTCTTTTCCGCGGGTCTCGATCCAGCGCACGCGCTTCGGGGCATCCGGTCCGGATTCCAATGCCCCGTGCAGAGCGCCCGCGAGTGCCTCGAGCCGGCGCCCCACTCCACGCATCTCACTAATGAGTGCCGACGTCGCTTCGTCGCGAAGCTTTTCGGTCTCGAGGCGCTCCCGGATCAACGTGAGACTGTCGCTGAGGAGGGCGGTCTCGGTCAGAAAATCCGAAAGCGCGGACGCGAGGCCCCCGTGCCACACCGGATCGGTGTCGAAATCCTCGGTCAGCCGAACAACCGTCTGGCCGGTACGATGCAGAAATTCCTCGAGCAGATCGAAGACGACCGCGCCCTTGCTTCGCGCGGCGTCTATCGCGGGATTGATCTTCATCTCGAGCATCTCGAGACTCGCCTGGCTGAACATGTCGTTCCGCGCGCGCAGGCGCTGATCCAGCGCGGCGAGCAGTCCGCGGCCGCTGCGCCGACCACCGACAGGCCGGGCCAGTCTCGATAAGAGTCGCTGGAGTCCCCGCCGCGTCGCTGATTCTCCAAGGTGGGCGGCCGCGGCGTCCTCCAGGTGGTGCCCTTCATCTATCACGAGCCGCGAATACGGGGGAATGACAGCGGCATCGTCCCAGTTGCGCTGCACTCGTCGCACTGCAACGTCAGACATCAGCAAGTGGTGGTTCACGACGACGACATCCGCCTTCGCCGCTTCGCGTCGCGCTGTGAACAGAAAGCAGCGCTCGTAATGTGGGCATTCGGCGCGCATACACAGATCCGGCTCCGCCGCGACTTCGTCCCATACCTCCGACCTCGGCTGCGGTGCGAGATCTCCGAGTGAGCCCTCCGTGGTTTGCGTCGCCCAGGTTGCGATCTGCTCGATCCCGCCGCTCATGTCGTCGATCAAATCGCCGCCGATGAGCCGCGCCTGCTCGAGTCGCAGAAGACAGAGATAATTCCGCCATCCCTTGAGCAGCGCGAATCGGACTTCCTGCTCACCGTTCAGGGCGCGGGCGAGAAATGGCAGATCTTTTCGTACGAGCTGCTCCTGCAGGTTGATCGTATTCGTCGAGACTACCGTGCGCTCATGATTGAGCGCCGCCCAGCGGAGCGCGGGCAATAGATACCCAAGCGACTTGCCGACGCCGGTGCCCGCCTCGAGAAGCCCCACTCCGCCGTCGTTGTATAGCATCGCGATGGTGCGTGCCATTTCGCGCTGAGTGGGCCGATCCTCGTACTGCTGCATCTCACCAGCGATGCCGCCGACTGGGCCGAGATCGTCCGCAACTTCTGCTGGATCGAGAACCTGCTCGTCAGCGGGTGCGTCTGTGAACGCGATCATGCTTCGTGAGCCAGGCGGTACGCGAGATTGCGGGACGCTCCGTGCTCGGAGATGAGGCGCTCGACGATGTCACGCGGACTCGTACCGTTCTCGCGCAGATGTCGCGCTTTTTCGGAGAGCATATCCTCGGACAGCTCTTCGCCTTCTGCGCCGCCGATGAGAATCACAACTTCGCCGCGCACGGGAGTTTCCTCGAATCGCTTTGCCAGCTCGGCGACTGTTCCACGCGCGTACTCCTCGAATTTTTTCGTCAGCTCGCGAGCAGCTACGGCAAACCGGGCACCCGCTCCAGCTTCGGCGATCTCAGTGAGTGTCGCGCCTACGCGTGTCGGTGCCTCGTAGATGATCGCCGTGTGCCGCATTCGCATTATCTCCGTCAACACTCGAAGTCGATCTTTGCCCTTACGCGGCAAAAATCCGAAAAACGTGAACTGCTCGCCTGCAAGTCCCGACCCGACGAGTGCGGCAAGAAGAGCCGACGCACCTGGAATCGGCACCACAGGAATCCCCGCCGCAATTGTTGCGGCGACGAGTCGCCCTCCCGGGTCGGATAGGAGAGGAGTACCGGCGTCGGTAATCAGTGCGATCGTTTCACCGTCGGCGAGGCGCTTGACGAGACGCGGCGTCTCACGCGCTTCGTTGTGCTCGTGATACGGCGCGCATCGTGTTGTGATCTGATAATGATCGAGGAGCCGGCGTGAGTGCCGTGTGTCCTCCGCAACGACGAGCGCGGCCGAGGACAGTACCTCGACCGCGCGAAACGACATGTCGCCCATGTTCCCGATTGGCGTGCTGACGATATACAGGGCTCCCTTCATCCCGTCGCCGGTATTGGAGCCCCTGGTCGCCCGCGTCGCTTTCTCCCTACGCGGCGTGCTGGCGGAACTTCAGCTCGAGCTGCGCCTTGGGAACAGCACCGATCACCTGGTCGATGAGCTTGCCGTCCTTGAAGAACAGAATCGCGGGAATCGACCGCACCATGAAACGTGCCGGCGTCTTGATGTTGGTGTCGACGTCCATCTTCATGACCTTCGCCTTTCCGACGAACTCAGCGGCGAGCTGATCGAGGGCCGGAGCGACAATGCGGCACGGGCCGCACCAGGTTGCCCAGAAATCAACTACGGCGAGTCCCTCGTGCTTCTCGATCTCGAGCTCGAAATCGCTATCTGTCACGTCCACGGCATTCGACATTTATCGCTACCTCGCGGGGATAGCCCGCATTCGTGCCTCAATTAACTTTGTGCCTTCTTCCTACCCTTCAAATCTAATGCCTCAATCAACCCCCAAGGGCGTCCGAATTGCCCACGTCGGCATTGCGGTCCGCTCAATCAGTGATGTGCTCTCCTTCTACAGGGACGTCCTTGGCATGGAGGCTGGAGAGCTGACAGCGATGGACGGAGCGCGAATCAGCGGCCTCGATGCGGGCGGTCCTCTAATCGAGCTGCTCGAAGCTGTAGACGACGATTCCCCGATTGGGAAATTCGTGGCGCGTCGCGGCCCGGCGATACATCACATTTGCTTCGATGTCGGCGATCTCGAAGCGGCGCTCGACCGCTGCCGGGCTGCTGGAATAGCCTTGATAGACGACGAGCCGCGGATGGGCGCAGAGGGAAAGTTGATCGCATTCCTGCATCCCGCCTCCACCGGCGGCGTTCTTATCGAGCTTTCAGGTACCTAGTTTCTGGCCGGCGCCGGCTCGCGGCAGAACTCGCGCACGGCGGCAATCTCCATGTTGTCGATGAACCAGCGGTCGTTGGGCCCCTTGATCGCATAGAAGCGCGGCGATTTTACGAAGCGCCCGCGCGTCAGCTCGACAGTGAAAACGCGGTGACTTCCTTCTCCCGGAGTCTCACCGAGCATGCGAGATTTGTCGTGATTGAAATAGCACTGAAGAATTATCAGGCGCTTGTCGAGCTGCTCTCGCTCCATGTTGTCGCGGGCCGGCCCCTTGGACGTTCCAAAGACAGCCGACATCGCCTGAAGATCCGTAGCCCTGACGGCGGCGAGAAATTGCTCGACTGCCATTCGTGGAGTGGAGGCGCCGACGAGTGGAGGTCCCGAAGTCGAGCTGGAAGTGCTCGTGCCGCCCGGGCCGGTGGTCGTGGTAGTCGTCGCGCGAGAGCAAGCCGAAAGCGCCAGCATAACGAGCAGCAGTTTCTTCACACGTTTCTCCACGATGAGTATGCGAACCTAACGGGCGGGATAAATGCGAGCAAGACATCAGCGCCTGTATATCAACGTAGATCACGTCGCAACTCTGCGGCAGGCGCGCGGCGGCAGCGAGCCTGATCCGGTGGCGGCCGCAGCGATCTGCGAATCGGCGGGCGCCGATGGAATTACCGCACACCTTCGCGAGGATCGTCGTCACATACAGGACGCCGATGTCGAGGCGCTCGCAACTCACGTCCGCACTTTCTTCAATCTGGAGGCGGCCTGCGCTGACGAGATGCTCGAGATCGCGCTTCGCCTGCACCCGCCACAGGTCACGCTCGTTCCCGAGCGACGACAGGAGATCACCACTGAAGGTGGACTCGAGGTGATTCACGACGCTCGACGCGTAACGCGCTCGGTGCAACGACTCCGCGACGCCGGGATTCGCGTGAGCCTGTTCATCGATCCTACATTCGAATCAACGCGCGCGTCGCACGAAAGCGGAGCTGATGCTGTCGAGTTTCACACCGGACAGTACTCGCACTCGGGGGGCTCGAAAGCGACGCTCGATGCCCTCGCGGAATCTGCGACACTTGCCGCTGAGCTTGGGCTGTCGGTGCACGCCGGACACGGTCTGACCGTGGGAAATGTTGCGCCTGTCGCTGCAATTCCCGAGATCGAAGAGTTGAATATCGGCCATTCCATCGTCAGTAGATCAGTTTTCGTCGGCCTCCCCGCCGCGGTGCGGCAGATGCGCGCGGCGATGGACGCTGCCCGCGGCCCTGGAGAGACTAGCGAATGAAGGAAAGTGAAGCGGAAGTGATTCCCATTGCGGAGCTCTTCTACGACGACGCGGGTCCACACATTGTCTCGCGCGCAACGCCGGCGGCCGGCACGGCACGACATACGCCCGCCCGTGGCCGCGAGCTCCAGGATCTGCTGGGGACTAGCATTCTCCAGCTCGGCGGCGTTGCAGGTGGCACGCGAAGAACGCCGACGCCTCTTCCGGCGCCGGTTGCAATCGAGTCCCTGCTCTATCGCGGGCGTGCAGCCCTCGAGCGTGCGCTGGAGATTCGCTCGGCACACATGACCGGCGCCGCTCTCACTGACGAACTCATCGAGGAGCTGCTGGACCTCGTCGCGCTCGCAGCAGAGGAGTAGAGGTGCGGACCAAGTGGAAGAGCGCGATAGGAATTGCGCTCAGCATTGCGCTATTGTGGTGGACGCTTCGTGGCGTCTCGCTGGCCCTCGTGTGGGCTGAGCTCGCACGCTCCAATCTGTGGCTGTTCTTCGCCTCGGCGGTCGCCTCAACGCTCATCTTTCCGCTTCGCGCAATCCGATGGAGGATCATTCTCGAGCCGGTTCACGCAGCGATCCCGCTCGGCGCACTCTGGCGATCGATTGCCATCGGCGGCATGGTGAACAATCTCGTCCCCGCGCGTGCCGGCGAGATCGCGAGAGCCTATGCCCTCACGAAAGAGACCCCGGTTTCGTTCGCCAGCGCGCTCGCATCGCTCGCCGTTGATCGCTTGTTCGACATGGTTGTCCTACTCGGGCTCGGCGTCGCGGCTTTGCTCGATCCGACGTTTCCTCGCGGAGCCCGCATCGCCGGGCAGACGCTCGGCGATCTGGCGCAGGGCTCGATCGTTCTTGTCGTCGTCCTCGTCGGCGGTCTTTACGCGCTGGCAATTTTTCCATCGCAGCTCGTGCGCGCGTTCGAGATCTTCGCCCGCAAAGTGTCCCCCACTGTCGAGGAGCGGGGCAAAATCGCGCTGTTACGCTTCAGCGCGGGGTTGAGCGTGTTGAAGAGTCCAGGGCGCTTTCTCGCTGTGCTATCGTGGACAATCGCGCACTGGCTCATGAACGCGCTCGCTTTCTGGCTCGGGTTCAAGGCGGTGGGAATCGAGCTCGGCTTTTCGGCAGCACTCTTTCTCCAGATGCTCGTCGCAATCGGCGTGGCGCTTCCATCGGCTCCGGGCTTTTTTGGAGTCTTCGAGAAGTTCGCGACCGTCGGACTGGCGATCTATGGAATTTCGGCGACGGCGGCAACAAGTTGGGCGATCGGCTTCCATATCCTGAGCTTCATTCCGATAACTCTCATTGGCATCTACTATTTCTCACGCCTACGGCTCAGCTTCGGCGAGCTGAGGGCGCAATCGGAGAACCCGTCCTGATGAGTAGACCAGCGGCGCGCATTCAGGCGCAGGCCAAAGTAAATCTTCATCTTCGCGTTCTTTCGAAGGAAGAATCGGGATTTCACTCGATCGAAACGATTTATCACCGGATCGAGTTCGCTGACGAGCTTACGGTTTGCATAGAGAACGACGAGCGCAGAGTTCTCAACGTTCAGGGCGCCGATGTGGGGCCAGTTGAATCGAATCTCGCGTATCGCGCCGCGCTTGCTTACTCGGACGCCTGCGGCTGGCCGATCGGATTCAGCATCGACCTCGATAAGAGGATTCCGGCGGGTGCCGGCCTGGGAGGCGGCAGCTCAGATGCTGCGGCAGTCCTGCGCGCGCTCGATTCCCTGAACCGGCGACCCCTTGGCGAGAAGCGATTGATCGGAGTTGCGGCAACACTCGGCTCCGACATCCCGTTTCTCGTGAGCAACGAGGTGATGGCGCTCGCGTGGGCGCGAGGCGAGCGCATGCTCGGGCTGATGCCTTTGCCGCAGCGCGATGTGGTTCTCGTCACGCCCGATTTTCAAGTTTCCACTGCCGATGCCTATTCGTGGCTGGACTCAGTCCGGCCATCGGAAGGCGACATGACTGAGCACAGTGCGTCGGATCTCCTGCTGATCTCGGATGAGATGCTGGCGAGCTGGAAGTCGGTGGCGAAGCTCAACCGGAATGACTTCATCGCGCCCGTATCGGAGCGCCATCCGGAGATAATGACGCACCTCGACAATTTGAAGCGTACTGGGTCGTTCCTCTGCTCGATGTCGGGTTCCGGCTCCACGCTCTTCGGATTGTATGAAGCTCTGCCGGAGCCGCCTGCGCTGACGGTCTTCGAACGCGCGACTCTGACACCTACGCGTACTGCAACCAGCGTTGTTCAACCAGTACGTATCGGCTAGCTTTCGCGCTCCTGCCCCCTCGTCCAATGGCAGGACATCGGTCTTTGGATCCGAGAATGGTGGTTCGAATCCACCGGGGGCAATTGAACTGATGACTGGGCGCAACTAACTTTAGAGGCTGCGGCGGCATGGACGGTCTTTCCGTACCGATGCACGGTTTCAAGCTGCTCTGCGGGACCGGCAACAGAGGTCTCTCCGACGAGATTGCTGGAAGCCTCGATGTAGAGCGCACGAAGCTGACCGTCAACAGGTTCGCCGACGGGGAGATCTTCGTTCGAATCGACGAGAACGTCCGCGGTAACGACGTCTTCATCGTTCAGCCGACGAACCCTCCGGCCGACAACATTATGGAGCTGCTGCTGCTGATCGATGCCGCAAGGCGTGCGTCGGCGGCTCGCATCACTTGCGTGATGCCGTACTACGGATATTCGCGGCAGGACCGAAAGGACCAGCCGAGGGTGGCAATCGGAGCGAAGCTGCTCGCGAACATGATCGTCACCGCCGGCGCCGACAGGGTGCTTGGACTGGATTTCCATCAGCACCAGCTTCAAGGGTTCTTCGATGTTCCGGTGGATCACCTGTACGCTGCACCGGTGTTTGTGTCGCACTACCGAAAGAAGCATCTGCACGACCTGGTCGTCGTTGCGCCCGATGTGGGTTCGGCGAAGATGGCACGGGGGTTCGCGAAACGTCTCAACGGCTCGCTGGCCATCATCGACAAACGGCGCCCCCGGCCGAACGTAACTGAAGTGGTGAACGTTGTCGGTGAAGTGGAGGGACGCGATTGTCTGCTCACCGACGACATGATCGATACCGCGGGGACTGTCGCCGAAGCGTCATGCGCGCTCAAGGATCTGGGAGCAAGGGATATATATGTATGTGCGACGCACGCGTTGCTTTCCGGCAAGGCCGTGGAGCGGCTCTCGTCGGCGCCGATCAAGGAGGTGACGGTTACGGATACCGTTCACATCGCGCAGGAGAAAAGATTCGAAACGCTCACGGTGTTGTCGGTGGGTGAGCTGTTGTCGAAGGCAATCAGGTACATTCACAGCGAGCAGTCCGTCAGCTCGCTTTTCGAACAGCACGACGAGAGGACTTAAGCATGGCTTCAGCACAACTTTCCGCGACGCCCCGGGATGGAACGGGCAAAGGCGCGGCACGCACACTCCGCGCGCAGGGCCGAATTCCCGGTGTCATCTACGGTCACGGCCGCGAGCCGCTTTCTCTGGCTATCGATACCCGCGAGCTGGAGAAGCTCCTGTCACGAATCTCCGCCGAGAGTACGGTGATCGAGCTGACGTTTGATGGGAGCAGCGCAAAAACACTGATTCGCGAGATCCAGCGGCACCCGTTCAAACGGCAAATCCTGCATGTGGATTTCCAGGAGCTCGTTGCCGGCGAGAAGGTGACGGTGCGGTTGCCGATCGTGCTCAGTGGAGTACCCGAAGGAGTCCGCGTGGACGGCGGAATTCTCGACCAGACGATGCGTGAGCTCGAGGTCGAGGTGGATCCTTCGAACATTCCGAATCACGTGGAAGTCGATGTCTCGCCGCTCAAGATCGGCGACTCGATTCACGTCCGTGACCTCAAGCTTCCCGATGGAGTCGAGGTTGCAGGCGAGCTGGATTCGTCGGTGTGCGTCGTGTCTGCGCCGAGAGCGGTAGTCGAGGCGGTGGCGCCCGCGGAAGGCGAAGAGGCTGTTTCCGCCGAGCCTGAAGTCATCGGCAGGAAGAAGGAAGAGGGCGAGGAAGAAGCCGAAGAGAAGTAGCGGCGGGATAGCCCTTGAAGGTTATCCTCGGCCTGGGAAACCCCGGGCGACAGTACGAAGCAACGCGTCACAACGTCGGCTGGTGGCTGCTCGACCACCTCGCCGACGTTTGGCGTTTCGAAGGCTGGAAGCGCGACGGCGAGGCGCTCGTCACCACCTCGACTGTCCACGGATCGCGAGTGCGACTAGTGAAGCCGCTCACCTTCATGAATCTGAGCGGGCAGGTGCTCAAGAATTATTTGCGCCGACCGTTCTGGTCTCCGTCGAAAGATCTGCTCGTCGTGGTCGACGAGGTGCAGCTTCCAGTCGGCCGGTTCCGACTCCGCGCGCGAGGGAGCGCCGGCGGGCATAACGGCCTGCGCAGCGTCGAAACCGCAATCGGCAATCATGAATACCCGCGGCTGCGTATTGGCGTCGGGCCGAGCGAAGAACGCCGTGGCTACTACAGCGACCTTGCCGAGTTCGTGCTGGCTCCATTCGCGCGCGATGAGCGCAACGATATCGTCGGACTGATGCCGGAGCTCGAGGAGGCGGTCGATACCTGGATGCGCGACGGAATCGAGCGCGCCATGAACGCGCACAATCGCCAGCCAAAAGAGTCCGAGTAGCCGATGCTCAAGCTTGGAATTGTAGGACTGCCGAACGTCGGCAAGTCCACGCTGTTCAATGCGCTCACGGCTGCAAAGGCCGACGCAGCGAATTATCCGTTCTGTACCGTCGAGCCGAACGTTGGAATGGTCGAGGTTCCCGACCCGCGTCTCGATCGTCTGACGGAGATCGCAAAACCGAAGAAGACGGTGTCGGCAGTCGTGCAGTTCGTGGACATCGCCGGACTCGTCAAAGGTGCGGCTGAAGGCGAAGGACTCGGAAACAAGTTCCTCGCAAACATTCGCGAGACAGACGCGGTGATCCATGTGGTGCGGTGCTTCGAGGATGAAGACGTCACTCATGTGATGGGTGCCGTCGATCCTGTTCGCGACCGCGAAGTAATTGAGTTCGAGCTCGCCCTTTCAGACCTGGCGTCACTCGAAAAGAGACTGGACAAGACGCGGCGCTCCGCCCGCACGGGGGACAAGGAAGCTCTCGGTGAGCTGCCGGCGCTCGAGCGGGCGAACGAATTTCTCAAGGAAGGACGTGGCCTTTGGGAGGCGAAGCTCTCGGACAGCGAGCTTGCCGCGCTGGCGCCGCTCTCTCTGTTGACTACGAAGCCCGTTCTTTATGCCGCCAACGTGAGCGACACCGAGCTGACTGGTGTTGATGGCCCGCATCTCGCCGCGCTGCGTGAGGCGGTGAAGGCGAGCGGAGAGCATGCGGAAGTAGTTCCCTTCTCCGCCAGGATCGAGGCTGAGCTGTCGGAGCTTCCAGCGGAGGATCGGGCTGATTTTCTCGCGTCGCTGGGTGTCGAGTCAGCGGGGCTCGATCGATTGATCCACGCCGGGTATCACCTGCTCGGTTTGCAGACGTTCTTCACGGCGGGCGATCCTGAGGTTCGCGCGTGGACGATCCATCAGGGCGATACCGCACCGAAAGCCGCGGGCGTGATTCACACGGATTTCGAGCGCGGCTTTATCAGAGCCGAAACTGCGAGCTACGATGATTTCGTTGCGAACGACGGGTGGAAAGGCGCTCGCGAAAAAGGCTTTGTGCGATCCGAAGGAAAAGAGTACGTCGTCCAGGATGGGGACGTCATGCTCTTCCGATTCAACGTATGATCGGATTGCGGACCAACTGCAGCTGCGCAACTGTCGATGCAGTTACCGTATCTCAAAAGTGAGTGTTGCCCACTTCGATTCATAATCCGGCGCGGGCGAACCAGGCGGAGTGCCGGGCGGATGCGAAGTGCGATCGCCGGTGAAGCGGGTCATGCTGATGAACTTCACGTACCATTGCCCTCGATCCGTGATTCGAATGCGCGCAACGCCGTCAGAACCTGTGCGGACTCTTCGCTCAGCGAGCCGTCCGCCTCGCGGTGGCCTGCCCCCGGCAACCACGAGCTGATTCGCGACCGGCTTCCCGTCGACGAGAGCTTCGACACGGAGCCATCCTCCGGCGCGTGATAAATAAGGATTGTTGAGCGGCACGAGCTCGGCAGGATAGCCAAGCACACGATTGAACTCGGCTGATCGACGAGTGCCGGCCTGAAGCAGCGCCTTCACGTGCTTCGAATATCTCTCGG